>NZ_JBXMTI010000054.1:0-70842 GCF_057083605.1 Candidatus Villigracilis sp.
AGGTCACCAACGCGTTACTCACCCGTTCGCCACTAGGATACTCTCGTATTGCTACAAAAGCACCTCGTTCGACTTGCATGTATTAGGCACGCCGCCAGCGTTCATCCTGAGCCAGGATCAAACTCTCCGCAGAAATTTTCACTCTTGCGAGTGTAGTTTACTTTACGGAATTTACTGGTTCAACAAAAATGTTGTTTCCTATCACTTTTCAGTTGTTAAGGTGCTTGCCATTTGAGCGAGCCGTATTCTACTCGCTGCCATAACCGCCGTCAAGTATTTACACAGACCAAAATACCGATGCTTTTCTCTCGCATCGGTTCATCAGGCTGCAAAACTTGTTTGCTTTGTGTCTCTGATGTAAGACGGTTACTCAGTTGTCAACGATTTGTCAGGGAGACGAAATCTTTTGTTTTGTACTGGCGAATGACAATTATATGCATCTCCGAGACTTTGTCAATAGTTGTCAGGCATTTCAACCTTAAAATATCCGATGAATTTCGAGCCTGCTAGGAGATGAGGGAAGCCAGATTCGACTGACATTCAATGGCATAAGCTTCAATCAACTTTATCGCATCGGCCACTCCGTTCTCGCTTCTTATTTCTTGACCAATAACTTGGGCACGCTTGCGAATGACATCCGACTCCGCTGCGGCTATTGCATCCACTAGCCTTTCAATAGAAAGACTCTTTACAAGGATGGGTTTTGGGCCAGCACCGATCGCATGGACCCTATTCCCCCAGAATGGTTGATCGGCTGTGAACGGTACAACGATATTTGGAATACCGGCCCGCAGCCCAGCGGAGGTAGTCCCTGCCCCACCGTGATGGATGATCATTTTGCAGCGCGGCAACAGCCAACCATGCGGTGCAGATTCAAGATAGAGCAAATCACGGGATGATTGATCCTTCACATCACTCCAACCTGAGAGGATAATCCCACGATTATTTGTTTTCTTTAATGACTCACAAACAATCTCGTTGATCCGTTCCGCGTCTTTATTAACCATACTGCGAAATGAAACGCATACAGGCGGCTTGCCCGCATTCAAAAACGCATCAAGCGCATTGGGCGGTGAATAAGACTCGTTGTGTGGAAAGAAAAAATATCCGGTGACATGTGTACGCGACGGCCAGTCACCTGAAGCGGGGAGAATGCCCGGGCTCCACGCGCACAGGATCGGGGTTCGAAGGCGAGGCGGATTTTCATCAAAAGGCCAGAATAATTTCCGTTTGGGGAGTCCTGCACGGCGGCGCACTTGTTCAAACCCAATTCTGGAAGTAAGCCATGTGACCCCGGAAGATGCGATATGTGTAATACGATTGAGTGTACGCACTCCAAAATTTGGCATGGCGATATTGGGGTAATCGCCCGTGGGCGTGAACATGGGAAAAGTTTGGATGTGAACATCGGGAATATTTTTCTCACGAGCCAGTGTATGCGCTCCAACCGCGTGCGTGAAGGTGTGGATGATGAGATCAGCATCTTTGCAGGCTTCATCGGTTTGACGCATGATGTCAGCACCGATATTAACTGCATGATTCATCAATTCACGGATCATCTTGAAATAGTTGTAGCCAGAATCGTTCAGACGGCGGCTCAAATCTTCAGGGTCGCCTGCAAGTGGAGCACACGTAATGCCGTGTTCTTCAATAAGATTTTTGAACCGCAGCGGAGCGGCAAGGATGACATTGTGTCCGTGATCAATTAAACCTCGTGCCAGAGGCAGAAAGGGTTGGACATCACCACGTGAGCCATAAGTGAGAATAGTGATATTCATAGGGACTATTTTACTAGGTGGCCATGCTATACTGACCAAATGACCAACAAGGAGTTATCTATGAGCAAAATTGGCATACTGCATCCTGGTGAAATGGGAATTTCAATCGCAGCATCTGCTGTAAATAGCGGGCACGAAGTTTTCTGGGTTTCAGAAAATAGAAGCGAAAAGACCCGTAGCCGTGCTCAAAGGCATGAACTTATAGTGGTGGGCTCCCTTGAAGAGTGCTGTCGAATTTGTGAATTCATTATTTGCGTCTGCCCACCTCATATTGCAGAGGACATGGCAAGACAAGTTATTGCGCACAATTTCAGTGGATACTATTTGGATGCGAATGCAATTTCGCCAGCAAGCTCTGTAAAAATTGGACAGATGCTGGCTGCAAATAATATTCACTACATTGATGGCGGAATCATTGGCGGGCCGGCTTGGGAGCCGAAATCCACTTGGCTTTATCTTTCAGGAGAAGACTCGAGCAGAATTGCAGATTGTTTTTCCATGGGACCCTTGGAAACAAAAATAATTGGAAATAAGATCGGAAAGGCTTCTGCCTTGAAGATGTGCTATGCGGCTTATTCCAAAGGGACAACCGCCCTGCTTTGTGCAATCCTTGGAACTGCCGAATCCCTGGGTGTTCGTGAAGAGCTTTATCAACAATGGGATGTGGATAATTCAGGGTTTTCCGATCAGGTGAATCGAAGAGTCACGCGTGTGACTAAAAAAGCCTGGCGGTTTGAAGGGGAAATGAAGGAAATCGCTGCAACTTTTCATAGTGCAGGGTTGCCGCGCGGATTTCATGAAGCCGCAGCCGACATTTACACCCGACTTTCAGGTTTCAAAGACGCAGAACAGGTTCCAGAATTGAAGGATGTTCTACAGGCTTTACATGCAAAATAAAAATCAGCCCCGTCTTCACGGGGCTGATTTTTAGGACATTTCTTGTCTTCCAGATAAGGCTCTCAATAATGTATTTTGATCCGCATATTCAAGGTCACCGCCTACGGGCAGACCTCGCGCGAGGCGTGTGACGTGCACATCATAATGCTTCAACTGCGTTTGCAAATATTGCGCGGTGGCATCGCCTTCCATGCTGGGGTTGGTGGCCAGGATGATCTCCTTCACTCCCCCATTCGCAACTCGCGCGACCAGCTGCTTGATCTTCAAATCATCGGGGCCAATGCCTTCGATGGGAGATAACACACCCTGTAGAACATGATATTTGCCGTGAAAGCCGCCCGTACGCTCAAGGGCAAGCACATCCAATGCTTCTTCGACCACGCAAATGAGCGAACTATCACGCTTGTGCGACTCGCATATTTCGCAGCGCTCACGGCCCGCCTCGGTGATGTTGAAACACTCCTGACAAAAGGCCGTGTTGGCTTTGAGGTTTGCCAATGCAACAGACAAGTCCTGCGCAACATCCTCAGAGGTGCGCAATAAATAGAAAGCCAGCCGCGAAGCGGACTTTGGCCCAATGCCTGGCAGGCGTTCGAGGGCAGTGATAAGGGATTGAATGGATGCGGGTAAGATCATATTTCATTGTAGGGGCACAGCGAAACGATTTATGATTTTGACCATAGATTGTCTCGCTGTGCCCCTACCAGTGTTAGAAAGGCAACCCACCCGCAAGCGGACCCATCAACTTCTCCTGCAAGGCGCGGGACTCATCCAGGGCCATGTTGACGGCCGAGAGAACCATGTCTTGCAGCATTTCGGGGTCTGCATCTTTGAGGAAGTCGGGGGAGATCTCAACGGACTTGCATTTCTGGTCGCCGGTCATGACGACTTTGATCGCGCCGCCGCCTGCGGTTGTGCTGACAGTCAATTCGGCCAGCTTCGCCTGTGTTTCTTCCATTTGTTTTTGCATGCGCTGCAATTGCTGCATCATGCCTGCTTGCCCGCCCGCTGCGGGACCGCGATTAAATCCTTTTGCCATTTTTATTCCTTCCTAGAGCCTTCTTGTTTTCGATACATTTCCATTAACTCTAAAACAAATTCTTCGGTGCTTCTCTTATTTGTTGCTTTGCCAATAACCCAAGCTTTGGATTTTTGGGCGGCATCAGCAACGGTATACATAAATGCCGCCATTTCATCATTTTTCGGCTGAAGTTTTTCATCAAGGCGAAAACTACTTACATAGCCAGGTGCCCTTGCTAAGGTCTCTTGTAACTTCATTAAATTTGAGGATAATGAAGGTTCAACTAAGACAATCGAACTGGCCAATATTTTGTCTATTTCATCTTTTTCTAGTGATAGACTCTTAAGTATTGATATTTTTTGATCTAGTGAGACTTTACTCAAATAGTTATTAATTTTTGACCATACTTCCTGAGTTGTTACTTGATTAGAAAAATCAACATTAACTTCTGATGTTGTAGCTACAGCGTCACCAAATTCATATATATATTTATTGCCTGACATCAAGAAAGGAACGGTAGTCCACATTACACTATCAAAATGAGAAATCAATCTTGGATAAAGGAACTGTTTAGATGGCAACCACCTTGCGTTTTCTCTTTTCTGAATCAATCTATCAACAAGAAAAACTGTGATTGCTATGCCTATGATTTCTGACAGAATATTTAGGATTAAATCTCCACCCATAGTCTACTCATCCATATCCACGATTTCGCCGCCGTGTTGGATGGCGGTGGCGACCATGCCGTCCTGTGAGACATTGGTAGGGATCTTGCCTTTGGCGGTGGTGACGATACATCGAATGGATACATCCACATTGAAACTGTCTTTGATCAATTTTTGAATGGCTTCGATCTGGTCGGGTTTATCCAGCTTTGAGACCAGCACTTCACTGGCAAGGCCAAGCACAAGCGTTTTGCCTTGTATGTCGATCATCTTCACTGAATTCAACAACGCGGATAAATTCGCCTGTGACTTCGGAAGCGAGGCCGCCAGCGACTTCCATGATTTGACGATTTCACCCGCATTGAGGATTGGCTTGTCAGCAGTTTCCACTTTCGGAGGCAAGGCCGCCTCACTCTTAACCTCAGGCTTGGACTCTGCTTTTTGAGCTGAAGCAGGCTGAGACTTGGTCTGACGCGACACAACGGGCTGATGGGATTCCGTTGGAGCATCAAGCACTTCTGCCAAAGCGAGTTCCAAACTCAGAGATGGCTGCCAGCCGCCACGCAAATCCGTTGCGGCAGCGTTGAATATTTTCATCACACGCAGCACATCCGATGAATTGAATGAATTTGCGTGTGTTTGCATTTGGGTTTTGACATCGCGCGTGGCTTCGACTTGATCGGGGTTTCCCATTTGAATAAGCATGAGGCCTCGCATATATTCAACAATTTGACGCGCGAGGGAGCGCGGATCTGCGCCAGAATCGAGAGCACGATGTATGGTTTCGAGACCATGCGCGGGTTGATTTTCAAGTACAGATGTAACAATATCAAGAACGGTTTGACTGGTTGCCGTGCCAAGGACCTGCTGCGCGAGGGCAAGCGTGATCTTCGTACCAGTGGAGGAGAGTTGATCGAGCAGTGATTGCGCATCACGCATGCCACCCGCTGATTGACGGGCAATGAGCGTGAGAGCTTCCTCGTCCGCCTGAATTTTTTCGGAGGCGGCGATCTGCTTCAGGTTCGCGACAATTTCATCGATGGGCACGCGCCTGAATTCGTGACGTTGACAACGGGAGAGCACCGTAGCGGGGATTTTGTGAATTTCAGTGGTGGCCAAAACAAAAATGGCATGTGGCGGCGGCTCTTCGAGCGTTTTGAGAAGCGCATTGAAAGCCGCAGTAGAAAGCATGTGGACTTCATCAATGATATAGATTTTGTATTTGCCTTGTGAGGGCGAGAAGTTGATCTTATCACGCAAGTCGCGGACGTCATCCACACTTGTGTTTGAAGCAGCGTCGATCTCGATCAGATCCATAAATCGATTTTCGTTGACGGCTTTGCAGTGTTCGCAGGTATTATCGGGGCGCTGTGCGGGGTCTTCGTTGAGACAATTTACCGCTTTCGCAAGCAAACGCGCCACCGTGGTCTTGCCTGTTCCACGCGGACCGGCGAAAAGATAGGCATGACCAACGCGGTCTGCTTTGATGGAATTGGTCAGAGTCTGGACAACATGATCTTGTCCAATCACTGAATCCCATTGTTTCGGGCGGTATTTACGATAGAGGGCTTGTGTCATGTGTATAGGTCGAAGGTTACAGGTTGGAGGTTTCAATTTGCTGGTCGAGCAGGGCGAGTGCACTTTGAGCCCGTATCGAGACCACACATTTCATGTTTACTTTCGATTGCGGGTTTCGATATGCCCTTCGCACACCGTCCTACGTACGGCACAGGGACGAACGCTCAGGGCTACTCAACCAGCCAAATTATTATGGAACTCGATAAACAGCTCTCAAATTGCCTTGCGAATCAAACAGCTTTGCATTCTCTCCAGAACTCCAGACGGCATCACCAATGCCCCAGTACAGGTCGATCACGTTGTCAGTGCCTGAAACGGTATGGATTTGCACTGCTCCATTCGGATAGAGCGTGAGTTCGGGAAATGTGAAGGTGTTGCCGTTTTCATCCTTCAATTGCCAGGAAGCCAGGTCCAATTGACCTTCGCCCTCGAATTTGACGACCACGATTTCGGAATCTAATGTACCCGCGCCGACCACACTGCTGATCTTGACAGGGATATCTGTTTGCAGATCGGCACTTGCGGGAGGAGCCGAATCACTGTTGACGGGCACGGCTTGCTGAACTGATGACTGGCTGGTGACACGATAGTTGCGGTCATACCAGAACAGGATCGTCCCCGTCACACTGGCAGAGACGAAGATGTTAAGCAGCAGATATTGGAACAGTTTACGACGATCCATGTTGGTTCGTATGATAGCACAAAACGTTTCAACGTTTGAACGTTTTAACGTTTCAGAGATATGACAACCCAATCACCCATTTGACGTTGGTCGCTTCTTTTCAGACCTTTGGCCTGCCCAGCTGCTATGACAGATTCTGCCTGGTGATCGAGGATTCCGCTCAGGATGATCTCGCCATTCGGATCGACCAGATCTGCCAGACCCGCGTCAAAGAGACGGATTAAAATCGGACCGAGAATATTCGCTACCACCAGCGGAGCGGACTTGAACGAGAACTGTCCCGCCAGCACTTCCGTCACCGAGCCCTGGCCAAGGATCAACTCATCCCCCACTCCATTGGTGTCTGCGTTTTCGCGTGAATTCTTCACGGACTCGATATCAATATCCACGCCGAGGACTTTGCTTGCGCCAAGTTTTATCGCAGCAATGGAGAGAATTCCAGAGCCGCAGCCGACATCGATCACAGTTGTCAGTGGGCAGTTGTCAGTGGACAGTTCCATGAGTTCCAGACACAACTGCGTCGTGGGATGTGTACCTGTGCCAAAGGCCATGCCAGGATCGATCTTGATTGGGATGCGTTTGGGGTCGGGTGATTCTAGCCAGGCTGGAAGAATCAAGAGTCGCTGTCCGATGAGGATCGGCTTGTAATGCGCTTTCCAGGCCTCCATCCAGTTTTGATCCGCGATCTGCTTATAAGCAGGAGTCGGCACGGGCTGAATCATCCCCAAATAGAAAAGCGACTCTTCGAGCTTCTGTCGTGTTTCTTCGAGTTGATCATTTACTTCCAAATAAGCGCGGACGGTGATGGGGCCCGTAGCGGTGCCTTCATCTTCATCATTGACAAAACGCACACCCTGCTCAGTCATCACGCCGTTGGGCGCAAATCGCGCGAGCACATCCGCAACGGACTCGGCGAGTTCGCCGTCCACAGTTAAAGAAACCTCCAGCCAGTTCATTTTTTATCTGCCTTATAAAAACGGATTTGAGCCTTTTCCAGGGTAACAAGTCCCGCTTGAATGTGCTCATCTATTTCTTCAAGAAATTTTTCGAGCTTTTCTTTTGTATCCACGATCTCAACTACCATCGGCAAATCTTCAGAAAGGCGCTCGATCTTAAAAGTGTGGATAACACGCATATTCGCCCCAAAACCCATGATGCCGCGCAGAACCGTTGCGCCTGCCAGTTCATGCTCACGGGCTTGCAGCACAAGCCACTCGTACAACGGCTTTCCTTCATGGCGGTCTGACTCGCCGATAAAAATACGGAGTAGATAACCTTCTTCTGGTAAATGCATGATTATCTCCAGATCAAATATGGTCTCGGTACGCCCCGCGAAAAACGCGCGGGGCTACTCGACCATCAGAACAATTTATTATTTCCAAATTAAGTAAGACACTGTTCGCCCAAGCCAAACGGCGAAGAGACCGATGATCACATTCGCAGCGATGTTTGCAAGCACATTCATCATTTGGCCATCACGCGCGAGATTTAATGTTTCGTTCCCAAACGAAGAGAATGTAGTGAAGCCGCCGAGGATACCAACAAAAACAAACAGACGCGCCTCACTTGTAAACAGACCGCGGCTCTCCGCAAGCTGGGCCAGGAACCCGATCACGAAACATCCGATCACATTGACCGCAAGCGTACCATATGGAAAACTTACGCTTTTTGTGGCCTGCTGAACATATCCGCTTGCAAGATATCGCATGATCGAACCAATAAACCCGCCAAAACCGACAAGAAGAATATTTGTCAAATTACGCTCCATAATAAGACTTTGGAAGTCTACCTTGATTCCTTATGGCAGTGAAGTCTTATGAAAGACTTCCGAAGTCTGTAGTGCAGCCCAGCTTATTAAATTCTTTTCCGCAAACAACATGTGTGGCAGTTCGTTCAGGTCAAAATATCTCATCTCAGAAATCTCGTGTGATGGATTGAATTCTCCGCTCACAATTTTACACAGATAGATGATGGTAAGGTGATGATCTTCCCTGGCGCTGACAGCAGTCAGCAATCTTTCGACCTTTATTTGCATTCCCGTCTCTTCAAAGAATTCGCGCACCACCGCATCCGCAGGCTGTTCGCGATGTTCAAGACTCCCCGCAGGGATTCCCCACTCGAATTTTCGGTATGTATGTTTAAAGAGAAGGATTCGCCCTCGTTCATCGAAGACAAGCGCCGCCACCGCCGCGCGGAATTTTGGGCGTACAAGTTTTGAGGCAAGGACATGTATCCACATTGGCAGGATGCGCCAGAATTTCAACAAAACACGCATCATGATATTTCCAACGGGAAATCATCATGGATGTTCGCTTCATGCTTCTCCGAAAAACCATCGGTCACCCGTTGCCGATCCAACCCACTCATATCCAAGTCAATGATGTCTTCCAGAGAAAAGTAACCTAAATCTGTGGATTCGTCGCTTGTTGTTAATTCACCAATTATAGCCACAGCTTCAAAATGCAGGACTACGAGTTGCCATTTATTGCCATCAGGATATTCAAGCAGGATATTGGGTGACGTGTAGATCCCTATCAAGCGCCTGACAATGATATTTAACCCAGTCTCTTCCATTACTTCTCGTGAACAGGCTTCTGAAAAATTCTCGCCCGCCTCCATGTATCCACCGGGGACAGCCCACTTTCCATTATCTGCACGACGGATCAATAAAACTTTTTCATGTGATGAATCAAAAATGGACGCTGAACAACCTACACCCAAGCGCCCATTTTTGGCAACGCGTTCGCCAATGATAATTTTTGCCATGAACATGATTATAAAACAAACGAGTGGACTCACATCCACCCGCCAATTACTAATCTCCAATTCTCCAATCTCTTCTCTCATCCCCCCAACGCCTCATTCAGCCAATCCAAAAATCCCTTTTCCTGCGGCTTGACCGTGGAGCCCAAGCTCTCAGCCAGTTTCTCAAACAAGTCGCGCTGTTCCTTTGTCAGCTTGGCAGGAATCGCCACGTTGACAATCACCAACTGATTACCGCGGTCTTTGCGGCGTAGATACGGTACACCTTTGCCTTTCATCGTAAAGACTTTGCCAGGCTGTGTACCTGCAGGGATTTTTAACTTTTCATCACCATCCAGGGTCGGCACTTCAACTTCCGCGCCAAGTACAGCCTGCGCCACGTTGATATCAAGATTCAGCAAAACATCATTCTCGCGGCGTTTGAAGAATTGATGCGGCTTTACATCCAGCACCAAAAACAAACTTCCGCTCGGGCCGCCAAAGACGCCAGGGCTGCCTTCCCCATTCAAACGGATCTGTGTGCCCACATCCACGCCAGCAGGAATCTGCACTTTCTTCTTGATCTTCTTGCGTTCCAATCCATTGCCATGGCAGGTCTTGCACGGAGAGGTAATCGTCTCGCCGCGGCCATTACAGGTTGGACAGGTCGCCGTCTGTACCATCTGGCCCAAAAAGGTTTGACGTACCTGACGCACTTCACCCTGCCCATTACAAGTGGAACACTTCACTGGCGATGTGCCAGGCTCCGCGCCATTGCCGTTACAACGTGAGCAAACATCGTCACGTGAGAACTCGATCTCTTTATCCACGCCAAAGACAGCTTCCTCAAAAGTTAAGTTAACCTGCATTTGCAAGTCACGCCCACGCCGTGGAGATTTGCGCGAGCGGCGGGCAGAAGAGAATCCAAACCCGCCAAGGATCTCTTCAAATAGATCGCCAAAGTCCGTAGTGTAGTCATGTTGGAATCCGCCCATGCCGCCAAGACCTTCTTTGCCAAAGCGGTCATAACGCGCGCGCTTATCAGGGTCCGAAAGCACGCCATACGCCTCATTGATTTCCTTGAACTTCTCTTCGGCGTGCTCTTCCTTGCTCACATCAGGATGATACTGACGCGCAAGTTTACGAAACGAAGCTTTGATCTCGTTATCGCTCGCATTCCGTCCCAAACCCAGTATTTCGTAATAATCTCGGTTGCTCATAATTATGTTACAAGTTCAAGGTTGCAGGTTGAAAGTTTTCAACCTGCAACCTTCAAACCTTGAACCTTCAACTCGTTTATTCCTTCACTTCACCTTCAACCACATCTGGCCCAGCATCATTGGATGGAGTGCCTTCCGCTTCGCCCTCAGCCGTGGCCGGTCCCTGCTCATAGACCGATGCGCCAATCTTTTGAATGGCGAGCCCCAATGCTTCCGTGGCAGCTTTGATCTTGTCTATATCCTCGCCCTGCGCCGCAGACTTGGTCTCTGCAACCTTGGCTTCGATGTCACTACGAACTTCCGCAGGGACCTTATCACCGAATTCGCGCAAAGCCTTTTCAGCCGCATAGGCTGTGTTATCAGCATTGTTGCGCGCTTCGATCATTTCCTTGCGCTTGCGATCTTCATCGGCATGGGCTTCAGCATCCTTGCGCATCTTCTCAACTTCATTCTCGCTCAAACCAGAGGAAGCTGTGATCGTAATATGCTGTGAACGTCCCGTTGCCTTATCCTTCGCGCTGACTTTTAAAATGCCGTTCGCATCCACATCGAAGGTTACTTCAATTTGCGGCACGCCGCGCTGCGCAGGTGGAATGCCATCCAAAATGAATTTACCCAACGATTTATTATCATTCGCCATTGGGCGTTCGCCCTGCAACACATGGATTTCAACTTGTGTCTGGTTATCACCAGCCGTTGAAAATACCTGTGAGCGGCGAGTAGGAATAGTCGTATTACGTTCAATTTGAGCAGTGGCTACACCGCCCAAAGTTTCAATTGCCAATGTGAGCGGAGTCACATCCAGCAGAAGAATATCTTTCACTTCCCCACCGAGCACACCTGCTTGAATCGCAGCACCAATCGCAACGACTTCATCAGGGTTCACACCTTTGTGAGGATCCTTGCCAAAGAAGGCGCGCACGCGGTCTTGAATGGCGGGCATACGAGTCATACCGCCTACCAGAACGATCTCGCTGATCTCACCTGCATTCATTCCAGCGTCAGACAAAGCTTGTTTGACGGGAGCAATTGTTCGGTCGACAAGATCGGCTGTAATTTGTTCCAACTTGGCGCGGGTCATGGTCATCACCAAATGCTTTGGCCCGTTTGCATCCGCGGTCAGGTATGGCAGGTTGATCTCGGTTTGCATCGTGGTGGAAAGTTCGATCTTCGCTTTTTCGGCGGCCTCTTTCAAGCGCTGCAAAGCCTGTCGATCATTATGCAGATCAATGCCATTATCTTTCTTAAAAGTTTCGATCAGGTAGTCCATGATGCGAAGGTCGAAATCGTCACCGCCGAGGAAGGTATCACCGCTCGTGGCGCGGACTTGGAACACGCCATCGCCCACATCCAAAATGGACACATCGAAAGTACCGCCGCCAAGATCGTACACAACGATGACTTCGTTTTTCTTTTTATCGAGCCCATACGCAAGCGATGAAGCAGTTGGCTCATTGATAATGCGAAGAACTTCGAGGCCAGCGATCTTGCCAGCATCTTTTGTGGCATTGCGTTGCGCATCATTGAAATACGCAGGGACAGTAATCACAGCCTGCGTGATCGTTTCACCAAGATATGCCTCAGCATCTGCCTTGATCTTGGCCAGGATCATCGCGGAAATCTCGGGCGCTGAATATTCCTTTTCACCTAACTTCACGCGCACATCACCGTTATCCGCAGCATTCACGGCATACGGCACGCGTTTGCGGGTGCGCTCCACTTCGGGGTCATCGGCCTTGCGCCCCATAAAACGTTTCACTGAAAAAATCGTATTCTGTGGATTCGTGATCGCCTGATTACGCGCCACACGTCCCACCAAACGCTCGTTATTTTTGTTTATCGCCACCACCGAAGGGACAAGTCTTTCGCCTTCCGCTGATGGAATCACAATCGGTTCACCGCCGCTCATCACCGCCGCGACAGAGTTTGTCGTACCTAAATCTATTCCTATAATCTTCGCCATGATTGCTCCTCAATGTTTTATGTCATTGCGAGGAGGGCTTCAGCCCGACGAAGCAATCTCCTCATAATTGGGGATTGCTTCGGGCGAACGAACACCGCCCTCGCAATGACATGACGTCAATTTATTGTGCCACCCTCACCAGGGCAGGTCGTATCACACGCTCACCTAACATATAACCATTCTGTACCACATCGATCACGTGGCCGCTTTCGTAGCCATCGACAGGTTCGTGTGAGATCGCTTCATGAAATTTCGGGTCGAAAGCCGCACCTTTGGCTTCGATGCGTTTTACGCCTTCGCTCTCCAACATGTTTTGCAGTTTGCGCGCGATCAACTCGATGCCATTGGCCCAGGCATTATCTTCAGGGCGGTTCTGCAAAGCGCGTTCCAGGTCATCCAATGCAGGCAGCACCTTCTTGATGATGTCACCCTTCATGCTCGCATAAATCGACTCATTGTCACGCTCGATACGCTTCTTATAATTTTGGAATTCCGCCTGAGACCGCACCCATCCATCCTTATATTCGGATGCTTTCGCCTCGGCCTCGTCAAGCTGACGCTTCAACGCCTCAGACTCATCCGATACCTGCTCAACCACTTCAGGCGACTCTGTCTCTGCGGGTTGATTCTCTTTTACTTCTTCATCGTGTTTATGTTTCTTTTTATTAGTCATACTCTCACTCTCGTTTTTTATGTCATTGCGAGGAGGGTGCTCTTCCCGACGAAGCAATCCCATGATGCATGGGGATTGCTTCGGGCAAAAAGCGCCCTCGCAACGACATGTTGATTTTTTTATTCATTCGAAATCGTATCATTCACCCAATCGCTTAATAAACCAGCGACGTATCTAACGGTTGGAATCGTCCGCGCATAAGACATTCGCATTGGGCCCAACACACCCAGCGTGCCCGTCGCCATACCAGGGACTCCATATCTTGCGATTACCATCGAACATTGACGGAGTTCCTCCCATTCGCCTTCGCCGCCGATCAATACTTGAAGTCCACCGATATTGCTGTTCGTGGTGGTGCGCGCCAGCAAATCTTGTAATGTAGAGCGTTCTTCAAAAAGCTTCAGCGTTTTACGTCCCTCATCCGAGCCTGAAAATTCAGGTTCGCTTAACACGTTGGTTAATCCGTCCGTGTAAATTTCACCAGAAATGCTGGTGGCTGCGCGGCGCATATCCTGCAGAATGAGGAGGAGGATATCCTGGTCAAGTGCATCGGGACGAGTTGGCAGATTGGCAATTCCGTCCACGGCCAGACCAGCTAACAGGGCGTTAAGGCGCGAGGCTGTTTGGCTGAGTCGCTCCTGAGGGACGGGTTCGGCCAGCGTCAAAATTTGCTGGGAGACTTCTCCACTAGCCATCACCAAAACCATTAAGACCTGCCTCCCCTGCGTCGAGATCAATTCCACATGTTTATATTTCGACTGTTCCACATGTGGAGCCGTAACCACCGAAACACCCTGCGATTGACTCGCAAGGATGGAAGCCGCGAGGGTCATCCATTGATCCATATCCGGGCGGGACTGGTGAAATTGATGCGAGATAGTGTGCTGCACTGTCTCTGGTAATTCTGCTTTATTCATCATCTCGCTGACGAAATAGCGATAGCCTTCTTCACTTGGCACGCGGCCAGCTGAGGTGTGAGGCTGGCGTAAATATCCCATATCAGTGAGCGCGGCCATTTCGTTGCGAATGGTAGCCGTGGAAAGGCCCAGCTGATAATGCTCCGCCAGCCGCTTCGAGCCAACAGGCTGAGCGGAATCAATGTAATCACGTATGATAAGAAGAAGCAGGGTCTTCTGGCGTTCGGTAAGATTGGTCATATTCATAATTTAGCACTCCCGAAACGAGAGTGCTATTCTTAGCAGAATAATGATAACAGTGCAAAAAAGGGAAGTCAATAAGAGGAGTGTAAGAAAACCTCCCGTGTAAGCGGGAGGTTTGGTTTTATGGGTTTGGAATTGCGGGTCTCCAGGCCGGGTGGAAGTCGTCGCCTTGGTCTGTGGTGAGCCGTACACGGTCTCCGCCTGCAAGCGTCATGAAGAAAATGTCGAGGTTATCTGATTCTCCAATACCTTCATACACAAGGTAAAAGCCATCTGGTGAGTAATCTACATTTTCGATGGTAACGAGGCTTAGCTGTAAACGCGTTCCCTGCTCGGTAGTGCGGTCAAAGGCAGGGATGCTCACCAGATAAGGATTGCAAAAATGAGTGACGCAACGTTGGTTAAATAAGATCAATTCACCATTTGGAGACCATGCCGGTAAATAATCTGAAAGAGCGAGGCCGCTGCGCACGATCTGTACTGGTTCGGTTCCATTTGCATTCATGATCCAAACCTGATACACGCCAAACCTTTTGACGGTGTAAACAATCTGGGAACCGTCATGCGACCACGCCGGTTGACGTGATTCAACCTTCGCGGCACCTTTAGTGATTTGCGTGACCGATGAAAGATCATCCACATTGACGGAGAAGATTTCCATCTGCCCGGTACGAAGTGAAGTAAAGAGTATAGATTTCCCATCCGGTGACCAGGCCGGGTCAAAGTTTCCGCCAGGGGAAGGGTCTATAGCTGTCAGCCCAGTGCCATCCGCATTGATGATATACAAGCTGGCGTTATAGTAAATTTCATCCAGACCTTTGCAAGGAGAGATGAAGACCAATCTCATCCCATCCGGTGACCAGGATGGCTGACATGCGCCGTTTGGCATATCCGTTACTTGAACAGCGTTTTCGCCGGCAACATCAGCAATGTAGATTTGGGGCAGTCCTGTTCGGTTGGACGCATACACGATCTGCCCTGAACCACCACCGATTGGAGTAGCAATAACCTGGCTGGGGCCTACTGTATCAATAACGGCAGGAATAGTTGTATTGGTTGGAGCAGTAGTAGCTGTTGGAGGTCCGACGGTGGCACTCTGAGTAAATGTCGGAAGAGAAGTTTGAGTTGATAAAGGCAATGGCGTGATGGATGGCGTTGTGGTATTGGTCGTTACAAGGAATGGGATCATGCCTTGTACATTTGCCGGCAAAATCCCCGGTGCGATAAATGGAACGCTGATCGCAAGTAATACCACCAGTATCAAAAGAAAACGCACCCACCCAAGACGTCGTTTTCGTTCGCGTTCCTTCTGCCTTTTAAGAGGGGAAACAAAGGGTTGATCTTCCCCTTTGGTGGGAGGAGGCGGAAGCGGCCCCCTTGGGGTGCGAGGCGATTTCTCCTCTTTTGGTGCTGCCTCTTCCATTTCTTTTTGTGTGAAGTTCTCAGGAGGAGGCGGGACAACTGTATAACTCCCCGTTACCTGCTGGGTTTTGGATTTTGCACCAAGCAGGGCTTTTTTGAATTCATCGGCAGTTTGAAAACGATCACTTGGATCAACCGCCATAGCCTTTTCAATTGCGGCAGACAAACGGCGGGATATTTTTGCATTCCGTTTTCGGAGCGGAGTTAATTGGGCATTATCCATTGCGCGGGCGAGGCCGTCTTCAGGGATAACACCAGTCAGAGCGGCGTATAAAGTGGCGCCCAGGGAATAAATATCGGTACGCGGATCAGTGCGCGCAGTTCCATATTGTTCCGGTGGAGAGTAACCGGGCGTCATTGCACGCGCGCCTGTTGTGGTAGCCTGACTCGCACTTTGATAAACCTTTGCCAGGCCAAAATCCACCAAAAAGATATGGCCATCCGGGGTAATCTTTACATTACCGGGTTTGATATCGCGATGCAAAATGGGAGGCTTGCGCGTGTGTAAATAAGCCAGCGCATCACAGATGGCCGCGCCGATATGCACAGCATCGTCCTCGGTAAGCATGCCCAGGCGTTCCATACGAAAACGCAGGTCTTCCCCTTCGATAAAGTCCATAACCAGGTATTGTCCCTGATCGCCCAACACAATATGATCGGATACACGCGGCAAGTTCGGGTGCCGGAGGTTCGCCAGGATCACCGCTTCGAGGCGGAATTGGCGCGCATATTCATCGGTTGTAAAAAGGTTTTCCTTGAGGGCAATTGCAACACCAAGGTTTTCATCTACGGCACGATAAACTGACCCCATGCCGCCCTGGCCGAGAATTTCAACAATACGGTATCGGTTGTGAAGTAGGGTATCTTTTTCCAGCGTCATCTGATCTGAAGACCTTAAGTATATTATTCTTCCTGCACCCTGCAAACCAAAAAACATGAACGCAATAATGCGTTCTCATAATAACATGCTGTATGGTTTCTCGTGGCGCTTAATGAATGAGTTGGTATTATATCAGATTGATTCAATGCCCTAACGATTCTTAACTAACTTGAAATGTAGGAAAACCCAGGGCGCGCCGCCCATCACCCACCAACCCACCAGCACGTAACGAAGATAACGCAAAGAGTAAACAAGGACTCCATCTCCGCGCGGGAAAATTTCTCCCAGCCCCATCCAAAGGATGAGGACGCCGATGAGGCCGATGACGTAACGAAGAGCGCGCATCCATACCGGCCCTGTTACCTGATACCCTCCAATGGAATTGATCCACGTGAGGCCCAATGCAAACCCAAAGACCGTCCCTGCCAGGGTGAAGATTCCGTTCGGGTCAACAGGAACAGGCGCCTCGTTCCCGCCGCGAAGCGCATTTTCCATCCATGCAACGGGAAGTTGATAATCACTCCTCAGCGAAACGAAAATCCATCCTACTATTATGAAAGCGATTGAAACAATAAATCCAACCATGATCTGCTGACCGAATGATTTGTTGCCAAGCCATGCAGCCACGGGATCCCAAAAACGAATGAAGGCCCACAGGATCACTGCGCCGATCAACCAGCCAACTATTACATCATGTGGGAAGTGAGAGCCGAGATAAAGCCGTGAAAAGCCGATCAAAAAAATAAGTACGCTCGCAATAATCCACACCCAAATCTGGCGGCGAGCTGCAGCGATGATTCCCCAAACCGTCATAGCATGTTGCGCATGTCCCGAGGGAATGCCGAATGAAGTTTCCGCCCACAGCCCGCGGACGTGTGAACTCACCCAATACGGACGTGGTGCTGCAAAAATCAATTTACCTATGTAGTTGAACATATTGCTGGTGACAAGAATAAAACCCACGCGTAATCCCAGAGCGGAATCAATGCTCCAGTAAATTAGGGGCAGGACAAGGAAAAAGAAATCTTCCGTCCCCAAATAGCTAAAGAATCGCATGGGGAGGATCATCCAATCACCGAGGCTTTGAAGAGCGATCACAAAGGCAATTCCACTGTCAATAAGGGTCTGCATACAGTCCTCCAGTAGGGTTTTTGGCTTATCTCAATTGACGAACACGCTCCCTTCATTGTACACTCAACGGATGCAAAAATCTCCTACGCGCTGGTGGGACCTTCCCTCCGCGATCTTCTTATTTCTTGCGATCCTGTTCGCAGGTTGGCGCCTGCAATCCACAAGCTGGACGGACGGGCTTGAGCACGTTCGCAACGTGGCCCTGCTGGGATTAATCATCGGGCTGGCGCTGGGGCAAAGCATTTATCAAAGGCGAGCGGTGGTGCTTTTATCCATAGGGTATATGCTGGTCGTTTTCTGCTGGCAATGGCTGGGCTTTATGGAATTTACAGAAGAAGAAACTTATTTAGGTGATAAGCTTTTGTTGATGGTCGGCAGATTATTACTGGGGCTGAGTGAATTCGCTTCAAACAGGCCGGTCAAGGATCCATTGTTTTTTGTGGCGCTGTTATGCATTCCATATTGGTTTATCGGCCTGTTCAGTGGGTATCAATTAACACGCTATGCAAATGGACTCGCGGCTGTATTGCCGAGCGGCATAATGATGTTCATCATTTTCCTGAACCATTACACCGCCAAAGATTACAGTTGGCTGTTCGGCGCTTATTTATTTATTGCCCTGCTCCTGCTGGGTCGTCAGAAATATCTGGCTGACCGAAAAAAATGGAGGGAACAACGCGTACAGATTTCCGTGGAAAGCAGTATGGATTTCAACAACACCATTATGATCAGCGCCGCAGTTTTGATCTTCCTGGTATGGGTGATCCCAAGTACGCTTCCCAATAATGCACAGGCAAGGAAAGCCTGGCAAAGAATTACCAAGCCCTGGTTTTCAGAGGATGAACGCCTCGAAAATATGTTTGCCTCAGTAAAAAAGGATAACCTGCCGGCCAGCGACTACTATCGCAATGAATTGCCGCTCGGCACGCGGATCTCACAAAGTGAGTCTGTGGCTTTTCTTGTGTATACGCCAACGGCTGCGCAGGAATTCCCACGTCTGTACTGGCGCGGACGGGTCTACGATATCTTTGAAGAGGACCGCTGGCTGACATCCGAAGTGGAAGGCAAAAAATACGAGCCACAAGACGGTGATTTAGAGATACCGGATACAGCCAACCGCAAAAACATAAATTTCACATATAACGTCTATATTAAAGGACAATCCATCCTTTACACTGCGGCGCAACCCGTTTGGGTAAGCCACCCTGCGAATATTGTCCATACCAAAATCCCTGTTGAAGAGGGAGAAGAAGAGATGATGGATATTGTGACCTTGCAGGCCTCGCCATTTCTTGAAGCTGGAGAGACGTATCACTCGAATGCACTACTTGCCAACCCAACCATCCCTGAGTTGCAGGAAGCGGGTGAAGAGTACCCAGAGTGGGTTATAGATAAGTATCTGCAACTACCCGAAGATTTCTCCCCTCGCATTGAAGCTCTTGCATTAGAAATTACCATTGCCCAGAAGAATCCGTACGATAAAGCTGCCGCGATCACAAATTATCTACGCTCAGAGATCGAATACATGCCTACCGTCTCCTTCCCAGAAGATACTGTTGACAGACTGGAATATTTTTTATTTGAGGGGAAACAAGGCTTTTGTAATTATTCCGCCAGCGCAGAGGTGTTAATGCTTCGTGCGGTGGGCATACCCGCGCGATTGGCAGTTGGCTTTGCACAAGGGGAACCAAACTTACAAAACACCTTTTACACCGTGCGTGAACGTGACGCACATGCCTGGCCCGAAGTATATTTCCCTGGGTATGGATGGATTGAATTTGAGCCGACTGGCAACCAGGAACCCGTCGAACGTCCGCTGGAACACGAGGAAGGGCCAGATCTCGCTTTGAACCCATCCATCAACCCGGCGAATCCAGAAGAGTTGGCACAGGAGGAGCCAGAAACACCCATCCTTTTGGATAGACCTGAGGAAATTATTTCCCGCACACAAATCTTCCAGATCGCTATTATTGCAGGCGGATTTATCCTGGCCTTCATCGCTGTCTTGTTGAAGCGACGCTTCGCGCCAAATATACAAACCTCCGTCATCCTCAAAAACATGGTCGAGCGCAATGGCTGGGAAACCCCAGCCTGGTTAAACAAATGGATACGCTGGACGACACTCACCCCCATCGAAAAATATTTTCACAGCATCAATACCAGCCTGCAATGGATGGGAAAGCCGCAACCGATCCACATCACAGCTGCGGAACGAGCCGAGGTTCTGAAACCGCTCATCGCGCCTGCTATGTCATTCATCGAAGTCTTGCTGCACGAACATCAATCCGCCTTGTTCAGCCCGCATGGAGGGAATGTTCAGATCGCGCGCCGTGCAGCCTGGAATATTATCTATCAAACCCTAAGGGCGCGTATTAAAATCTTCATCTTAGGATACAATTAGAGTCTAGCCGAATCAAGCAACGCAAGCCTGAGTCTGCGTTATATTGTGGAATAGAGACCACATTCCGAAAACACTCAACCGGTATCCTTTATGAATTCTGAAAAAACTCGTCCCACAACCGTACATGACCAACTGCTGACTCTCAGTGCCCAGGCGGCAAGGATCCGCTCTGAACTCGAAGCCAGCAAACTAAAACTCCCCAAAAATACTTCTGAAGATCTGCACCATCTCGAGATAACCCTGGAGCAGATTGGCGAAAAGATCGAAGTTTTTCAAAGGGAACACAGCAACATGCTGGCGCTGGCCGACGTGGGACAGGTGATCAATTCATCGCTTGAACTTGATGAAGCGCTGCGCATCGTGATGGACAACATCGTGCGCCTGACAAAAGCTGAGCGCGGCTTCCTCATGTTGAAGGATGAAAAAGGCGAAATGGCCATTCGCATGGGGCGCAACTGGGAAATGGAATCGATCAATATCTCGGAAATGAATGTCAGCCGCACCGTGGTGCAGCGCGTGATCGATACAGGTGAAGCCATTGTCACCACCAATGCCCAGGAAGACCAGCGCTTTTTGGGACAGGAAAGTATCGTTGCTTTCAACCTGCGTTCCATTTTATGTGTACCCCTCAAAGTAAAACACGAACTGATCGGCGTCATCTATGCCGATAACCGCATCCGCGCGGGCATCTTCGCTGAAAGTGAAAGAGACCTTCTAGCCGCTTTTGCAAACCAAGCCGCAGTGGCTATTGAAAACGCGCGCCTGTTCTCCTCACTCAAACACACCCTCGAAGAAGTGACCGCCCTCAAAAATCTGATGGATAACGTTTTCGCATCCATCGCCAGCGGCGTGATTACTGCGGATGTAAAGAATCTTGTCACGCTGGCAAATAAAGCCGCTGAAAATATCCTCGGCGCCACAGTGGACAATATCATCGGTCATCATCTTAACGAGGCGCTTGCTTCTGTTTCAATTGAGCTTGAGCCGCATCTGATGGAAGTGCGCGATACCGATAAGGCCATTATTGACCTTGAGATCAGCCATCTCCTTCCCTCACGCGGCCTCGTCGACTGGCGCTTGAATCTCTCGCCTCTTAAAGATGCGGGTCAAAAAACTCAAGGCGTGGCAATCGTCCTCGACGACCTCACAGAACGAAAGAAGTTGGAAGCGCAGCGTCGCCTCTTTGAACGCATGGTCTCCCCTGCTGTCATTGAGCAGTTGGACCCAAACAGTTTACAACTCGGCGGCAAACGTGTGGACATCACCGTCTTGTTCGCGGATATCCGCGGCTTTACGACCTATAGTGAAAAATTGGCCCCGGAAAAATTGGTTAGCATCCTAAATCGTTATCTGGCCGCGATGGCCGAAGCCGTCCTGATGCAGGAAGGCACCATCGATAAATTCATGGGCGACTCGATCATGGCATGGTTCAATGCTCCCGTTCCACAACCAGACCACACCTTGCGGGCTGTAAAAACCGCGCTCGCCATCCGCGAGTCGGTTGAGAATTTATATAAGGAAATGCCCGAAGATACACATCTCGCTTTTGGAGTGGGCATTCATTATGGCGACGCAGTGCTCGGTTTGATCGGCACCGAAAAAAGATTGGAATATACCGCCATCAGTGACAGCGTCAACACTGCCAAACGCATTCAGGAAAATTCAGCCAAGAATCAAATCCTCATCAGCAAAGATGCATACGAACGAGTCAAGAAACAAGTGGAAGCCAAGCCTCACGCCGAAATGACAGTGAAAGGCAAGGCGAATCCGCTGGAGGTGTTTGAGGTTGAAGGGTTGAAGTAGAAGGCAAGTAAAAAAAGTGACGAGTAAAAAGTAATAAGTAAAAAGGCTTCCGAAGAGATAATAACTTCGGAAGCCTTTTTGTTTGCGATATTACAATTACAAAACTATTCTCTATTTACTGGGAACTAATTATCGATTACTGATTACTGCATCTCCCACCAATTCCACAAACTTCACCACGCTATTCATTCCCTTTTCCACTGGACTCACATCAATAAATTCATTCGTTGTATGTGCGCCGCCGCCTGTGGTAATTCCCATCACCACGGCAGGGATATTCTGGCTTAATGGAATATTCGCATCGGTTGATCCAGCAGTCAGTACCGCGTCCAGGCCCTGTTCACGGACACAATCCACTGCAAGCCGCACAAGCTCATGATCAGGTGGAATTTCTCCAGCAGGTCTCTCACCAATGACTTCCGCCATGATCTTCACACCATCGCGGCTGGCATGAATGATCAACTCTTCCACTTGATGAACAAGCTTCGCGAGTGTATGCGGGTCTTCCGAGCGTAAATCCAATTCACATTTTGCCTCGGCTGCCAGCACATTGATGCCCGTGCCTCCGCCAATCGTACCAACATTCATCGTGGTGCGTGGTTCACGCGGCAAGCGGATGGCGGTCAATTGCGTAACCAATGAAGCCAGTTCATGCACCGCTGAAGGCTGACCATAATCAGACCATGAATGTCCGCCCGCAGTTTTGGCAATAATACGATACCGCTTCACCCCAATCGCGCGATGATAGACGTGCCCAAGCGCAAGCCCCTCAAGCACAAGATAACCAAGCACATTGTCACCGAAATTTTCTACGACGCCGCGCATTCCACACAGATCGCCAAGTCCCTCTTCACCTACGTTCGCCACCAACCAGAGGTCGTGTTTCAGTTCAATTTTTCTTTCACGCAAAGACCATAGGATGCCGAACAATGCTGCGACACCGAGGGAATTATCCCCAATGCCCGGCCCGGCGATGCGATCCGCTTCTTTCTGGCGCAGCCCCCTGTGGGTAATCTGCAAACTGATGCTCGCTGGGAACACCGTATCCAAATGGGCAGATACGACTAACGCTTTGGTCTTTTTCCCTTTCCCCGGCAAGCGCGCGAAAACATTTCCCAGAGAATCCATTGACACATCTTTAAGTTTTTCTTTTATAAAAAGTTCGCGCACAAATTCACCGCGTGGCCCTTCTGCAAAGGTTGGTGCAGGAATCTGTTGGATTTGAATTGCGAGATTAATGATATGGTTTGTGATAGTCATATTATTCAATCCATGATGCGCGTGATGCGTAATTCGTAAAGGCCTTTACGAATTACGCATCACGCATTACGCACTTAAATCTCTCTTGCCATTTCTTTGAGTGAATGCAAACGTGCCTCGGCTAGCCCAGGCAAAACATCCAGCGGATAGAAGGGGCCGCTGCCCTCTATTTTTAGTGAAGCGGAAACACTTCCATGCAAGGCTGCCATGAGCGGGTCGTTTGTCTTCTGAAAGCCTGCGAGGTAGCCGCCGCAGAATGCATCACCTGCGCCGGTTGGGTCTGCCAGCCGCGAGGAGTAGGCAGGAATCTCATAGCGGTGCTTACCGGCTGCATCATATAGGAGTTGTCCATGCGAGCCACGTTTGATGACAATGATTTGCGGCCCATACTCACTGACCTTGCGTGCCATCTCCCAGATGTCGTTGGTCTCACCCCAGAAGAGGGAACGCATTTCATCTTCTGAGGGATGAAAGACCGTAACGCCTTGCAGAACCAAACGCAGGTCACGCCAAAAGCTGGTAGTCATATAGCCCGGAGCAGGGTCCAGACTGATGGTCTGATCTGAACCGCCTTTGAAGAGGCCAACCATCTGGCTTTGGCTGACAAAGTCAAAGGGGCAGATATGTACGTAGCGGACATCCCGAAATTCTTTTGGCACATCCAACGCAGAGGGAGAGGCGATATCCGGTGCGCGCAAATCTTTGTTTGAGTCATCTGCGGGTTGATAGCCCAGTAATACTTTTGGAAAGGTAAGTTGGCGGCGCGTAAAATGCGAAACCGCGCTGGAATAACTTCGTTCGCTTGAAGAAGTATATGCAATGAAACTTCGATGATCAATTTTCTGCGGTTCATGAAGCCTGCGAATGCCGCGAATATCAAAACCACGTTCTTCAAGATCATGCAGCCATTGCTGTGGATAATCCTCGCTGACACGCCCAAGCAGGCCTGCATTCGTTTCCCAAACGGCAAGCCCGCCTGCGGCATACAATAAATTGCCGCCGGGCGAATCGATCAGTGGATTGCCTAACGGCGGCAGGACGTATTCACGGGTGAGCTTACCAGCTATGACAAATGTTGGATTCATGAGTTCCCGAAGTATACAAGGTAACGTTAATTTTACTTTTTCATTCTGCCATGCTAACGCCGCCGGGGACGGCGGCTTGAGCCTATAGAATTTTTATTTTCTCATCCATGCTGGTTTTAGTACGGCAACCTTTTTATAAATGGGACAATCCTCCTGGTGCGCACCAGGCAAATAGCCAGTGGACATGAGGAATTCGTTCACGATCTCACCGCCAGTGAATATGAAGTTTTTCTTGAACAGTTTTGTCCACTCATCTTTTGTACGCGGATGATGTGAATCCAGCCAGCTTTTGAATGAGCCATGTTCTTTTCCGAGTTCAAGTATCTTTTGCGCGTTGACAATTGCGGCATTCACCTTTAAACGATTGCGAATAATGCCTGCATCCTCCAGTAAACGGGTGCGATCTTTCTCATTGTATTTTGCGATCTTTTCTACCTTGAATTTATCATAGGCTTTATGAAAGTTCTCGGCCTTTTTCAGGATCGTGATCCACGAAAGCCCAGCCTGGTTGATCTCAAGTACGAGGCGTTCAAATAATTCATCATCGCTCGTTAACGGAAATCCGTATTGTGTGTCGTGATAATTCTTATTATAGGAATCTTCAGGGTGAGTGTTACAGTAATCGCAGTAGGTTATCATAGGTTAATTTCCATAATGGGCAGAATGCGCGGTTGACCATCCACTTCGCTCTGATGCTCGCCAACTTTCCACGCACCCATTTTCTCATAAAATTCAACTGCATTGGGGTCTGCTTCAATTTTCAGGGCCTTTGTATTTCGCAAACGACTTCTTTCAAGAGCATGTTTGAACATCCGCCTACCCAACCCGTGCCCTACGTGTTCGGGCAAGACCCACAGGTTATCCAGCCATAAACCATCATCTTCCTTCAGTGAATAAAATGCGATGGGTTTTTCGACTGAAAGTGCCATCCAGGTTTCATGCTCGGAAATGTAGTCTGAGGAAATAGTAAGTGCGGGGATCCAAAGCTCAATCCACTTTTCGGGATAATTCCAATGACGTTTTGCCGAAATTGCAATATTGGTCAGCGCTGCTGAATGTTCTGGCATTGCGCGGACCAGATCGTACATGTCTCCCGTCTTTAAATCAGTCATCAATTTTTGTTTTCACTATTTTATTTTTATAGCCCTACCACACGAATCTCCCTCGGCATATCGGACAGGCATTCTACGCCATCATCTGTAATAACCAGATTATCTTCAATACGTACGCCATTGCGGCCTGTGAGATAAATTCCAGGTTCCACGGTGAAGGCCATACCTGGCTCAAGCAATTGCATATTGTCGCCGCGCATGTACGGCGCTTCATGGCCTTCCATACCGATGCCATGACCCGTGCGGTGCGTGAAATATTTTCCATAACCTGATTTCTCGATCACAGCTCGCGCGGCCTTATCAACATCCGCGCAAGGTACGCCGGGTTTGGCAGCGGCGCGGCCCGCAGTATTAGAATCCTGCACGATCTTGTGGATTTTTTTATATTCCTCGTCCACCTCACCCACTGCAAAGGTGCGCGTCAAGTCCGAGATATAGCCATCGTATGCCGCGCCCCAATCCACTACCAGCAAGTCACCTATTTGTAATTTTCTGTCAGTCGGTGAAGCGTGAGGGTTGGCAGAATTTGGCCCCGCCGAAACAATCGGCGCAAATGGGATATCAGATTCAGAGCCGTGCTTCAACAATTGCATCACCAACTCAGAAGCGATCTCCTTTTCCGTCATCCCGATTTTGATCTGTGGAAGGACCGCTTCCAAACCATCCTGCGCGATCTTCACAGCCTTGCGCATTGCATCCACTTCAGCCTTATCTTTTTTGAGACGCAAACCCGCCAGCACATCCGTCGCATCTGGATAATCCGCTTCGGGTGCGCCAGCTTTTACGTGACGGAATTCCAGCAGACGCAATTGACGAGGCTCGACTCCGATCCGCTTCCCATCCAGACCGAGAGACTGCGCCGCCTTTCGAAAAGCCTCATCCCACTCTGACGGATTTTCACCATAGGCGAAGGATTGCACTTTATATGGGAACAAATCCACTTTGGGTAATTCGAGTTCGGGCAGCACCAGTACAGGGTCTTTATCCGGTGCAACAAACAATACGACAGGACGTTCCATCAAATGGAAGTTAAGTCCGCTCAGATGTTTCAGCGTGGGACCAGGATTCAGAATAACCGCATCAAGCCCTGAGGTCCGAAGTGAAGCGGTGAGGTTGTTGAGTCGAGCGAGGGTCATGTGAGTCTCCTAATCCAATTTATGTTTTGAGTTTGAGAAAATGTATGAAATCCAATCCACAACGACGGGAAAAAGCGTATCGAAAGTGGTGATGATCCGAAACCACCACGGAATGACCAAACTGCGGCGCGGACGTTTGGCAATGGCAACAACACGGCGGGCTACATATTCAGAGGACATGCGCGACCTAAACCTGGAACGCACGGAACCATAAGCCTTGCTCTTGCCAATATGACGGCCAAATTCAGTAAAGGCGGGGCCGGGATAAATGCCGCTTACTTTAATGCCAAGCGGAGCAACCTCACGGCGAAGTGCATCGGTAAAAGCGCGCGCGCCAAACTTGCTGGCTGAATAAGATGCGATCAATGGCGGCGAGATAAGACCTGCCACTGAGATCATGTTGATGACATGTCCATGACCCTGTGCCAGCATGTGCGGCAATACCGAGCGCGTAACCTGCATCAGCCCGATCAAATTAACTTGTATCAGCAATTCAATATCTCGTTCAGGTGTGTGATTCTCGAACCAGTCCACGCGGCCAATGCCTGCATTGTTGAAGAGTATATCGATCCGCTCATATACAGCGAGCGTAGATAGCACCATGTTTTCAACATCTGCGCGGTTGGTGATATCCACAGGGACGGCAATGGCTTCGCCGCCTGCATTCTGAATTTTTTCAGCAAGAAGTTGCAAGCGGTCTATGCGGCGCGCGGCAAGCACCACCTTGCATCCTTCTTTTGCGAAGAGCAATGCGGCATCTTCCCCAAAACCTGAAGATGCGCCTGTGATGAGTACAACTTTGTTTTCAAGGGTAGGCATGGTTATTTCACTCGTTCTGATGTGTGCCAAGTTTATCCATATATATTTTACAGGATTAAAGAGATGATGCGGATATTTTATCCGCATCATAAATATCAAATCTTAGTTTTGCTTTTGTACTAATGTCGTTGCGAGCCGCCGCTCTTTCACTATGGCGGCGTGGCAATCTCCTCGCTCAAGTGGATGTGCTATTAACGGGAGATTGCTTCGGGCTAACGCCTTCGCAACGACATCAAATTACGAGATGAATAATCGGCGTACTCTATTCGTCCTGATTATCATCACGCGCTGGTTTTTTCGGGCGCGGAGGTTCAACAGTTGCCTTATCGGCCAGCGCAATTGCCAACACATCATCCATATGTTTGACGGGAATGATCTTCAACTCAGACTTTGCAGTCTTGGGCAGGTCTATCAGGTCTTTCAAATTCTTTTCAGGCAGGATGACAGTTTTGAGCCCGGCGCGATGTGCAGCCAGGACTTTCTCACGCACGCCGCCAATGGGGAGAACACGTCCACGTAAGGTAATCTCGCCAGTCATGCCCACGTGACGATGAACGGGACGGCCTGTCAATGCGGAGACAATGGCGGTTGCCATCGTAATTCCAGCGGAGGGGCCATCCTTCGGAATGCCGCCTTCTGGCATATGCA
This sequence comes from Candidatus Villigracilis sp., assembly GCF_057083605.1. Taxonomy (NCBI): domain Bacteria; kingdom Bacillati; phylum Chloroflexota; class Anaerolineae; order Anaerolineales; family Candidatus Villigracilaceae; genus Candidatus Villigracilis; species Candidatus Villigracilis sp. The sequence goes on from NZ_JBXMTI010000054.1 coordinate 28,077, forward strand.
CATGAATATCCAATCGCTCAAAGACTTCGAGGTCGATCTTCAATGTTGAAGCTCGTGACTTGATATAGGTTAACGCGGCCTGACCAGATTCCTGCATTACCTCCCCCATCTGCCCGGTCATTTGCATGCCGCCTTTGCCTTCGATGATGGCAACTTCCACCGGCATGATCTCGCCGCCAGATTCCGTCCACGCGAGGCTGGTTGCCACGCCCACTTCATCTGTCCGCTCGGCTTCGGAGGGAAAGACCTGCTGCGGGCCTAATAACTTTTCGATCATATCCGGCGCAATCGACGCCGGGTATTTCTTCCCCTCTGCTTTCAGGCGCGCTACTTTGCGGCAAATGCGCCCGATCTCGCGTTCCAAATTACGCACGCCCGCTTCATATGTATATTCGCGAATGATGCGCTGCAGTGCAGCCAGTTCAAATTCCAGGCCGAGGGTTTCAACTCCGTTCTCTTCCAATTGACGTGGAATGAGATAGCGGTTGGCTATCTCCACTTTTTCTTCTTCGATGTAACCAGGGAATTCGATCACTTCCATGCGGTCCAACAAGGGCGCAGGGATATTGGCTAGTGAATTGGCTGTTGTCACGAACATGGCCTTGGAAAGGTCAAATGGCAGCTCGAGGTAGTGATCGCTAAAAGCGTAGTTCTGTTCCGGGTCCAGCACCTCAAGCATGGCCGAAGCAGGATCGCCGCGAAAGTCCGAATACAACTTGTCGATCTCATCCAGCATAAAAAGCGGATTGGCAGTCCCAGCCCGTTTCATCGTCTGGAGTATTCGCCCGGGCAATGCGCCGATGTAGGTGCGGCGATGCCCGCGAATTTCAGCTTCATCACGCACACCGCCGAGTGACACGCGCACAAACTTGCGCCCAAGCGCATCCGCAATCGAACGGCCCAACGATGTTTTACCAACACCGGGTGGCCCCACAAAACAAAGGATGGGCTGACGTTCCTTCTTTGGTTTCAAAGAACGCACGGCGATATATTCCAGAATTCTTTCCTTGGCTTTCTTCAAGCCATAGTGATCGCGTTCCAGAATTTTCCCAGCATTTCTTACATCCAAATTATCAGGCGTGGAGTTAGCCCATGGCAGATCCACGATCCAATCAATGTAAGTGCGGATGATGCCCACCTCGGGCGCCATCGGCGGCATTTGATTGAGTCGCTCCAATTCCTTTAACGCGACCTTCTTCGCTTCTTCAGGAAGATTCGCGCCGTCCACTTTTTTCTTTAGATCGGAAGCGTCACGCGTGAAGATATCGCTTTCGCCTAATTCATTTTGGATCTGCTTCATCTGTTCGCGCAGATAAAATTCGCGTTGGCTTTTATCCACCTCGTTTTGCACACGCGCGTGAATTTCGTCTTCAAGTTCAAGCACATCCACTTCCTGCGCGAGCAGGCTGTTCAATTGACCGAGGCGTGCCTTCGGGTCGAGCAGAAGCAGCAAACGCAACTTGGCTTCGTAAGTCAACGCTAGTGAGGTGGCGATCATATCGGTCAGCCAGCCGGGTTCGGAAATATTCAAAGCAAATAGATGCGCCTCTTCGGGAATGGAGCGATCCAATTGCACGCAGCGCTCAAAGAGACTCAAGGCAGAGCGCATCAACGCCTGGGCTTGCCGGTCCGCGGTTTGCGGTTCATGGATCACGCGCGCGCGCACTTTGATATATGGTTTCAATTGGATGAATTCCACGATCTCCACGCGCCGCCGTCCCTGCACCAAAGCGGAGCGTGAACCATCGGGCATACTCAGTAATCGTCCCACTGCCATCTCAACACCAATCGGTAAAAAGTCCTCCACGCTGGGTTCATCTACTTCGGGGTCTCTTTGCGTTAAACCGATCACCGTTTGTTCTTTACGTTGCGCCTGTTGCACGGCCAGCAGAGATGCCTCTCGCCCGACAAAGATCGGCGAAACCATACGCGGGAATATCACCATGTCACGCAGCGGCAGAACCAGCGCCTCGATCAAGCCGTCAGTTTTCGGCTCCATATTCGGGATGCGATACAGCTCCTCGGTCCGTTGCGAGAGCGTTAGATCAAAATTATCTTCTTCTTCATTCCAATTCGGTTGACTCATCCAGTAATTTCCATTTCATCTTTTGCTCGCTTCGCCGTCCTCGGCGAAGGAGTCGCCGCCGAGGATGGCGGCTAGAGCGAAGTTAATAATTTCCATTCTCTCATCACTTCCGCTGTCACAAACATCGAGCCAGCGGATAATACAATGCTACCATCTTTTGACGACAATTCCAGCGCGCGCGCCAGGGCCTCTTTGACTGGGACAACAGCCTCAGACTCCACCCCAGCCTGCTCTGCCAACGATTGAATTTTTTCCACTTCCAGGGCGCGCGGATGATCGGCGCGCGTAATAATAAGCTTCTTGATCTTCGCTTTCATCTCCGCAAACATACCGGGGATATTCTTATCCTCCGAAGCGCCGAAGATGAGATAGGCCTGTTTGCCGGGAAAATATGTTTCCAGGGTCTCGCGCAGTTTCTCAAACGAATCCTGATTATGCGCCGAGTCAAAAATCACGGGCGGTTCGCGCCTTGCCACCTCGAAGCGAGCGCGCCATTGTACTTGAGAAAACCCTTTTTGGATCTGTTCATCGGAAATTGGAATCCCGCTCACTTTCAAAGCTGCGTAAGCTGTGGCAGCGTTTTCGAGTTGATGGCTCCCCAATAGTGGAATGCTGAACGTTTGAACGTTTGCAGGTTTGAAGGTCTGAATGTTCAAACGTTGCCGCTCCAATGATGACTCAATCAATTCAAACTTTACATCTCTTCCTATAAGTGTGATCTCAGAATTCTTTAGTTTGGCTACGCGCTCCAAAACTTCAAGAGCTTCGGCCTTTTGTGGTGACGAAACTACTGGGACACCATCTTTAATAATGCCAGCCTTCTCCCCTGCAATCAATGCCAGAGTATTACCCAACACCGCCATATGGTCATATGAAAGCGAGGTAATAACCGAAACCTTTGGCGTGACGATATTCGTCGCGTCCAGCCTGCCACCCAGGCCCACCTCAAAGACTGCCGCGTTCACGCCATACTTTGCGAAAGCCATAAACGCCAAAGCGGTGGTGATTTCAAAGGTAGTGAGTTTTTCGATCTTCGCCACATGCGGCTTGATCTCATCGACCAATTCCACCAATTGTTCATGCGAGATTGGTTCACCGTTGATTTGAATCCGCTCCACGTAATCTTCCAAATGCGGGGAAGTATACAAACCAACTGTATATCCCGCCGCCTGCAAAGCCGCCGCACACAACGCGGAGGTGGAACCCTTCCCCTTCGTCCCTGCCACATGGATGATGGGATATTTCTTCTGCGGATTCCCCAAAGACTCCATCAGCGCGAACATACGGTCCAGGTTGAAGTCCGCCTTGGCAAGTTCGGAGGAATGTTTCAGGCTATAATCCACGAAGGAATATAGGTAATCAAGGGCTTTGTTGTATTCAGTTTCTATGTCCATGCGAGGGATTGTAAGACGTAATGCGTGATTCGTAAACTTGAAAACAGTCACATACAACTTTCCCCCATCTTCATATCACTAACGAACCCCCCTTTAATAAGTTAACAATAACCTATCTGATACTTTTTCTCCTTCAAGAGTCTTTCCGTTCATTTGGAATCTCTTTAGCATTGAATGACCAATATCTATCATCATTTCTCTTTCAAAAAGCCCATCTGGGATCGGCAAATCACAAATCAAATTTCCAGATCTTTTTGTGCCGTCAATACTTAGGACAACGTACACTCCTTTTTCTTTGCATTTTTCGATTACACTTAATAAATGCTCCAAGCTAAAGGATTGCGCCCCATACAAAATTGCTTGACTATGAGTGTAAGGAGGGTCACAGTATATTAAATCGCCCGGTTTCGCCAAACTCATTGCTTCTTCGTAGTCTAAATGTAAAAATGTTGTACCTGAAACCCGTTTATGCCACTCATCAACCCGACGAGAAAAACTATGAGGTGAAATAGGGTTGTGAATACCACAAGGAGTAGACATATAGCCATCTGCTTTACGAAAACGGATGACACCGCCATAGGCAGAACGCGTTAAGAAAAGCATGTCAGGGCCGTTAGGATGTGCGTTATAGGATGCCTTAATTTGTTCGTAAACTTTGACCTTATCTCCTTTCGCCATTTTTTCCCAACGCTCTTGATACCATTGCTTAACGGTATCTGGTGATTTCCTCAGGGTTTGCCAAATTTCCATTAAAGGCGCAAAGGTATCTGAAGCAATGGCGATATTTGGAACCAAAGTTCCCAGAACTCCCCCGCTGCCCAGAAATGGCTCAAAGTATGTTCCAAATTCGATTGGAAAGTAAGAAATGATTTCATGCGCCATTCGCTGCTTACTACCTATCCATTTCAGAAGCGATGTATTAAATGGCTTAACGTCGCGTTTCTTATTGGCATGTACCTCAAACAAATAAAGCTGTGATTTATCTTTTACTGTCTTCATGTCTTGTAATATACCATCTTTCTAAAAAGAATAATATCCCATTTTAGGATATTTGTCAATTGGAAAAACTATGAAAATCCTAAATGAAAACAGTCAACGCGAGAAGTTTCTATTCTTATTAAAAGAAATACGGCAAAAACGCAGTTTAACACAAGTTGAGTTAGCTAAAAAACTAGGTGTACCACAATCCTTTGTTAGCAAGTACGAGTCGGGAGAACGTCAATTAGATATTTTGGAGTTAAGACAAATCTGTCAACAGATTGGAATTTCTTTTGATAATTTTATTCACCAACTGGAGGAAAAAATAAATGAAACCAAATAAGATATTTTTGAGTCTGCCAAAAAACTTTTGGGCGAGCGTTCGCTTGATAAGTCAAGAAGTTGGTTACACTCAAAGAACAACAGGGCAAATCAAAATCCCCACAAATGATGAAATCAACACTAAACTTGGAAATTTAGACATTAACTTTTCTCGTTTGCAAAAGCAGAAGACCAATTTCGGGAACTTTGGTGATCTACTACAAGATTATTTTTCTTATCGCGCAGACATTTTAAATACCTATGTTGAGCCGCGATTAATGAATGGAACCAAGGCAAGAAAGGTTTTCAAAGGATTATTTGAGGAACTGCAACCCTCTTGTCCTATACCGATGAATAAACAAAAAGGCAAAATGAAAAGACCAGCGTATTTGACAGGGCTTGTGAATATGCTTATAGAATCAAATTCACAAGGTTTACCTTGCGATTACGATCCGCACCAATTAACGACTGCTACAAGAGATAACTTACCTGTGAGAACATTTGCTCGCCGAGTAGATGGTGCTTTTCCTAATAGCGTTAATCCAGTTGCAGTTTGGGAAATCAAGGAATATTACTACACCACTACCTTTGGAAGCCGTGTGGCCGATGGCGTTTACGAAACTCTATTGGATGGGTTGGAAATAGAAGAACTTCGAGAGCACGAGAACTTAGACATAAAACACTACCTTGTTATAGATGCACATGATACGTGGTGGAAGCAGGGAAAATCATATCTATGCCGAATTATTGATATGTTGCATATGGGCTATATTGATGAGGTATTGTTCGGTTATGAAGTAGTTGAAAAGCTGCCTGACCTTGTTGCCGAGTGGATTGAAATTTACCAAGCTAGGCCAAACAAATAAAATCTATCCATTCGATAATCTAACTTCAAATTAGTAATAATGCTCGCCACCCTCACCATTCACCTCCGCATTCCAGCCTGCGCTTCCCTCAAAGATAAGCGCGGGCGGATCAAGCCGCTTATTTCGCGCCTGCATCGTGAATTCAATATTTCTGTAGCCGAAATGGGATTGCAAGATAAATGGGATGAAGTCATCATCACTTGTGCGATGGTTGGGAATGACCACACCTTTTTGCAATCCGCTTTGCAAAATGTGGCAAAATGGGTGGAGGCAAATTGGACAGATGGGGATGTGTGGGATCAGAAAATTGAAATCATATCGTAGGGGCACAGCAGACCTTCAGAAGTCGTTGACGAACATCGGCTCGCTGTGTCCCTACCCTTGGAGACAAAAATGGATTTGAAACTCAAAAACAAACGTGCACTCGTCACCGCCTCATCACGCGGACTTGGTTATGCTGCCGCTCTGGCGCTTGCGAATGAAGGCTGCAAGGTCGCCATCAACGGGCGCGATGAAGAGAAGATAAAAATTTTGGCAGAGAAGTTGAGCAAGGAAACAGGTTCGCAAGTAATTGGGTTGGCAGGCGATGTGAGTCTGCCTGATGTTCCAGAAAAATTGATTCAACAAACTGCGGGGGCATTTGGCGGTTTGGATATCCTCATCACCAACGCAGGCGGGCCAACACCTGGCTCCATCGATTCGTTGGATGAGGCCGCATGGCAAAAAGGTATCGACTTATGTTTGATGGCCCATGTCCGATTGATAAAATCTGCGCTTCCCTATTTGCGGAAGTCTGACTCGGCTAGCATTTTGACTGTCACCTCGCTGACAGTTCGTCAGCCAATCCCAAATTTGCTGATCTCGAACAGCGTCCGCAACGCGACAATTGGGTTGACCAAGGCTCTCGCGCTGGAACTTGGCGGGGAGGGCATCCGAGTCAATTCCATTATCCCCGGCTGGACGGAGACGGAGAGGGTCACAGAGCTGTTAGAGGACCGGGCAAACAGGAACAAGACAACGGTCGAGGAAGAGGCGAAGAAACAGGCGGCGGAGAGTCCGCTTGGGAGGCTGGGTCAACCTGAAGAGTTTGCGAATGCCGCTGTGTTCCTCGTCTCTCCTGCTGCATCCTACATTACTGGTGCCATGCTAAGTGTAGACGGCGGTGCGATCAAAGGAACAAATTAATGAGCAGGCTTTCGCGCCTTACCCGCAACTCGCTGATCATTGCGTTTTTCTTTTTGATAGATAAAGTATTGGCCTTCGTGCGCACGGGCATTGTCTCACGCCAATATACAGACGAAGTGCATTTGCTGGATACATTCAACGCCGCGAATAATCTACCCGATGTGTTGTTCGCGCTCATTTCGGGCGGCGCGCTGGCAATGGCCTTCATTCCATTGCTAACGGAATATCTCACCACCAAAGACCGCGCCGCCGCATGGGATTTGTTTTCACGTGTGGCAAATGTCGGCTTTTTGGTGACGGGTTCAATCGCGATTCTGATCGCGATCTTCGCACAACAACTTGTGGATGCAAAGCTGGGCATCGCACCGGGCTTCGGTGAGGAACAGCGCAAACTGCTGGCGGAACTGATGCGCTTGAATCTTATCGGCACGATCATCTTTTCGATCAGCGGGTTGGTGATGGCCTCGCTTCAAGCGAATCAACATTTTGTTTTGCCTGCCATTGCACCAAGCATGTATAACGTGGGGCAGATCATCGGCGCGATCTTTCTCACACCGCGTTTTGGAATTCATGGCCTGGTCTACGGCGTTATCCTGGGCGCGGCGTTTCATCTTCTTATTCAAGTACCCGCGCTCATTATGTTTGGATTCCGTTGGACGCCTTCTTTGAATTTACGTCATACTGGTTTGATTGAAGCATTGAAATTAATGGCACCGCGTTTGTTAACCATGGGTGGCATTCAAATTATTTTTCTCGCGCGTGATAACCTCGCCTCGCGGCTGGACCAGGTCGGCGCGGTGACTTCGTTGACCTATGGTTGGATGATCATGCAAGTGCCTGAGACGATCCTTGGGACGGCCATCGCCACAGCCATGTTGCCGACTCTTTCGGAGTTCGCTTCGCGCGGTGACTGGACAGGGTTTCGTTCAACAGTCGAGCGCGCACTCCGAGTTTTGATCTCCCTAACCCTTCCAATTGCAGCAGTGATGGCCGCAGGCATTCATCCGCTCGTGCGCGGAGTTTTCGGCTTTGGCGAATCAACATCCACGCTGATTACATGGACCACGCGGGCCTACCTGATGGCGCTCACGGGTTACACAATTCACGAGGTTGCAGTCCGTGCCTTTTATGCCCGCAAGGAACCGATGTTTCCGCTCTATGCAGTGATATTAAGAATCGTGATGTTCCTGGGAATTGGCTTTGTGGGGCTCACATTCTTTAAAGAAATCGGCGCACCGATCATCGCCTTCGCAGAGATCGCGCTATTAATAGAAGCCATCATCCTTTTCGGGTGGTTATCCAGGCGCACACACGCGCCGATCCAAATAAATGGTTCAGTTATAAAAGGGCTTGTCGCGGCTGTTATCGGCGGTGTGATCACTTATGCTATCGCTTTATACCTGCCTGGCGGGGCAATCGTCACTGCGCTGGTCGGCATGGTCGTCGGCGGATTGATCGCGCTAGCCATTGTCTGGTCTGAGGCGAAGCAGCTTTTTAATTTGTAGCTTTACAACATACTCTCATCATCCAAATAAAATAAAAATAAGAAAAAAATTCGGTCATTCAAAGGGAAGTATAATCATCGCCATGTCTGAACAAACTGGAAACACACAACCTGTACATCCCATCAAGGAAGATGATACCCAACCGATCAAGCCTGTAAAAAAGGGCCCTCGCTGGCGTTCCATTCTCACCAGTATTCTAGGCTTTCTCCTGCTGATCGGGCTAGGCGGCTTTGGCGGATATTCTTCCGGTATTGGAACCCGCAAAGCAGCGGAACATACCATTATTTCACAACAACTTTCTGAACAATATTCCTTTGCGCTGGTAGACATTCAATTCGGACGCTATGATGCGGCAAAGCAACGCCTCGAATTCATTATCGCAAATGACCCCGGTTATCCTGGCGCACGGGAAAAACTGACAGAAGTCCTGGTGTTGAGCACCATCCCCACCGCCACGCCGGCACCCACCCTCACAGCCACACCCGATTTCAGCGGAGCAGAAAGCGCCTTCCAACGCGCACAACAACTCATCCTTGCACAGGATTGGCCCGGGGCATTGCAAGCACTGGATAGCATCCGCAAACTGGATAAGAGCTACAAAACCGCACAAGTGGATGGCATGTATTATTTTGCTTTGCGCAATTATGGATACGACCTGATCACCAAGCAGGGCAACCTCGAAGGCGGCATTTATCACCTCACCCTTGCCGAACGCTTCGGCCCATTGGATAACTCAGCCATCGGTTTGCGTGAAGGGGCGCGCGCATACATCACCGGCGCAAGCTTTTGGGAATTGGATTGGGAGCAGGCATTGAATTACTTCTCTCAATTAAGCGCTGGCTTTCCCTCGCTTTGGGACGGAACCATGACCGCATCGCAGCGCTTCTTTATCGCATCCATGCGCTATGGTGATGAACTTTTCCTGCTCCAGGAATACTGCGCCGCCTACGAGCAATATCAAGCCGCCGCTGCCATGGGTGCACTGGAGCCGGACTCGGCTAATAACTCCAATCAGGCGTTTACACAATGCTTCCCACCCACTGAGGTGATCGTTATCGAACCTACTTCAACGGAAGCAGCGCCAACAGAACCGCCGACTGCAACAGAACCACCAACCGTAGCACCATAATTCATGACTACGCCCCCACCATGGATACTCGCGATCATCTTCTGGCTTCATATGCTTTCAACCGTCACATGGATCGGAAGCCTCGCCGCGATTAACATTCTCGTCCTGCCCGCTTCCCATCGGACTTTGAAGCTGGCCGACCAACTTAGCTTTATCTCCGCCCTTCAAAAAAGACTCGAGCCGCTCGCCTGGTTCTGCATGGGATTATTGCTCGTGACTGGACTTTTTCAACTAAGCACCAGCCCACATTATGATGGCTTTCTTGCACTAAGCACACAATGGTCATTAGCCATCCTCGTCAAGCATGGATTGGCTGTCATCATGGTAGTAGTCAGCGCCATTCAAACCTGGGAAGTGCTTCCCGCCATCCAGCGCACGTTGATGAAGAAAGAAAAAGCACACGAGGGTGAGCTGGCAAAACTCCAAAGGAAAGAATTGATTATCCTGCGGATTAATTTAGCACTCTCGGCGTTGATCCTAGGAGCTACCGCCCTGGCAAGAGTATCATAATCAAACATATCTCACCCCGAATTTAATCTTTCCAGCTTTTAGCCACAGATTATTTCACTGATTTACACGAAAAAAGCCGACCTTCTGAACCTGGTTGGCTTTTTTATTTATTCAGGGCAATTAATTCAAAATCCGTGACGATCTGTGCAATCCGTGGCCAAATCCTTAAGTTTGGGGGTAATCATGTTTATTTTGGTTTACACTAAATCTAATCCCGAAGGGATGGCATGGTTTTCTTGCAACCTGTGACACCCCTTCGGGGTTGCGTTAAATCTTCATTACTATGCTATAAAAATTACACTCCTTCGGAGTTGCTAGAGCTTTACAGCTTGATCAAAGTCGGTTCAACCAATGCCCCCGTCAGGTCATAGGCCATCGCGCCAGTGATCCTCACAGGGACGATCTCCCCCACTTTTGCCTGACCTTCAATAAAGACCATACCATCAATTTCGGGGGCATCGCGGTAAGACCTGCCAATCGATAAGCCATTATCAAACCCCTCCACCAGCACATCCAGGGTTTTGCCAACATAAGATTGATTCACCTGGAGCGAAATGTTCTGTTGAAGCTCCATCAGGCGTTCGTATCTTTCCTGTTTCACAGGAGCAGGTACGGGGTCACCCAGAGGCGCGGAGGTTGTCCCCGGCTCGAAGGAAAATTGGAATGCACCTACACGGTCGAACCGAATCTCATTCACAAAATCATATAGAGTTTGAAACTCTTCATCTGTTTCGCCTGGGTATCCAACGATGAATGTCGTCCGCATGGACAGGCCTTTCACAGTGGCGCGCATTTTCCCAAGCGTTTTATATACCCAATCCATATTGGACGGGCGCTTCATACGATATAAAGTCTTCGGGTGCGCATGTTGAAGCGGCATGTCGAGGTAAGGCAAAACCTGCTTGCGGGTTGCCATCACTTCGATCAAGCGATCCGTGACATAGCCCGGATACGCATACATCACGCGGATCCAATCCATATCTGGAACAGCGTCTGTTAATTGTTCGAGCAAAATAGCGAGGCCATCCTTCATGCCCAGGTCGTGACCATAATCAGTTGTATCCTGCGCGATCAATACCAATTCACGCACCCCTGCATTACGCAATGTCCGCGCCTCATGCAGGATTGATTCAACTGGGCGTGAAACTGCTGTGCCTTTGATCAACGGGATCGCGCAAAATGCGCAGGGGCGGCGGCAGCCGTCCGCTACTTTGATGTACGCGCTCGCGCCAGCAATACTGACTCGCAACGCATCGTATTCATCCGTGCCGACAGTGGCCGTTTCAGGCAGATGATAAATTGGTTCAGGGTGTTTGCTCTTACGGACTTCCTTCACCACTTGCACAATATCCATCCAGCGGCGTGTGCCGAGGATGCCATCGATACCAGGCACTTTCTTTGCAACTTCAACACCATAACGTTGTGTGAGGCAACCCGCCGCGATCAGCACTTGTCCATCGAGTTTTGATTTGGCAAGCTCATCCAACACGCGATAAGACTCCTCTTTTGCAGGGCCAATAAAACCGCAGGTGTTCACGATCAACACAGCCGCCTTCGACGGGTCATCCATGGAACGATACCCATCCCGCAGAAGCAACTGTGCCATCGAATCAGAATCTACTGTATTCTTCGCGCAACCGAGTGAAACCAAATGAAAAGTATTTTTTGACAAGTTGTTTTCCTAAAGTAGGTCACGTTTGTAGCGTGACGATTCCAAAAATTTGTTGTCACGTTACAAACGTGACCTACCCGCCATCGGACGGAGTTACAGTCGGTGTGGCTGTTGGTGTATTCGTAGCGCTCGGAGTAGACGTAACCAGCGGAGTATTCGTCGGCGTAGGCGAAAGTGTTGCAGTCGGTGTGGCAACACCAGAGACCAAATACACACGACTTACTACTTCGCCCACGCCACCCATCAAACCAAGGTCACGTCCATTATATGTGATTCGCAATGCCGCAGCATTACCGGTAAGCACAACTACTTGATTCTCCGCTTCAAAAACTTTCGTCTCACGTGGAGCCATACGCCCCTCAAATATCACCTCGCCATCCATAGAGATCCTTACAAAAGTTCGCTCCACAGCAAAGACGTTGACGATCACATTCGCATCTGTGCCTGGGGTCGGCGCATCTGGCGTAGTGAAAGGATCCACAGCAGGAGCCGTACCTAATGGATTATCTTCTGCTGCCACAAAAGTTGCTGCCAATGAAGCTGTCGGAAGAGGTACATTGCCAAGCACATCCACAATGGATGGCGCAGTGGGTTGAGCAATCTGGCTTTGGTCATCCTGCAAGCTGACCACACGCCCTACGCCCCAAATTGCAAGCGCAATCAGAATTGCGATCATCACCACGCCGAAGATCAGGTCACCTGCAATAAATGTCCGCAGCAACGGCATGGAGGTAACCACTTCTGTTTGTATCTTTTCACGCGGTGTCTCCGCATATTTCTCGCGATGCCTGGCTTGCAATGCATCTGCAAAGCGCAGCATAATGGTATCGGCATCAAGGTCAAGAAAAGCTGCATAATTTACCAGCATCCCGCGCGTTTGCACCGGCGAAGGCAATTTATCGAACGAGCCTTCCTCGAGAGCTTTTACAAACACTGCGCGCAAATGTGTATGACGCTCCACCTCTTCAAAAGTCAGGCTGATCAACTCGCGCCGTGCACGCAACTGCGCACCGATTTCTGCAAAGATCACATCCGCTGGCAGGGATGGCGTTTTCGGTTTTATTTCCTGATCAATTACGGGTTCGCTGTCCTTTTCGATTTCACGGGCAACACTTTCTTCTTTTTTCTTTCGGAATTGGATCAGCGAACTTAACTTCGATATGAGCCTGGGCTTCGCTTCCCCCTTCGGGGACGACGCCTCTTTAACCTCAACCTGCTCAGCCTCAACAGGCAGAGTCTCAGCTTCGGTTTTAGATTCCATCACTTCTGCTTGAGCAGGCTCAGTGGACTCAGCCTCAGGTGCAACATCTGCTTTCGGACGGCGACCAAACCAGGAGGCCCAGAAAGGATGCGCTGGTTTATCATCCTGCGAATCAGTTAATGGAGGGATTTCTGTTTCAACGAGATTAACTTGCGGTAAAGGGCCGCTTACCTCAGCGGGCACCGGCGCATTTTTTTGAATCTCTGCAATCATCTCGTCAATGTTGAGATCGAGGTATTCGGCGTAATTCCGCAAAAATCCACGTCCCTGCGCAGCAGACGGCATGGCGGAATAATCATCCGATTCCAGGGCCTGCAAAAAAATTACGCGGATGCGCGTATCGTCAGATGCTTTTTCAAGCGTAAGATAACGAGCTTCACGCTCCTGTTTGAGGCGTTGACCAATTGATTCTGACATGGATTTATTTTACTGCGTATTACAAACATCACCGACTTACGCCGGTGATGTGATGTTGTTCTTATTCGGCTGCGACAGCGGGTTCTTCTGCCACGGCTTCTTCTTTTGGCTTATGAGAACTCTTTTTGGGTTTCTCAGCCTTTTCAACTTCGGCTGGTTGTTCCATCGCGCTTTCGAGGCTTTCTCCTTCACGATAGACGATGATCTTTATCTCTGGAACGAGATCCATCGTCAGGCGAATGTGAGCCGTGAATTCACCGAGCGCGCGGATGGGTTGAATATCCACTTGCTGGCGTTTCACTTCCAGGTGTATTTGTTCGGAAAGTGCGGTGGCGATGTCCTGCGTGGTAATGGAGCCATACAACTTACCGGTATCACCGGCCTTGGCTGGGAAGGTAAGAGTAACTTCCTTGATCTGGTCAGCCACGCCTTTGAGGTCATTATTTTGAGCATTACGGCGGACCTCAGCCTGTGACTTGATCTTCTGAATCTGCTTCATGGCGCCTTCGGTGGCGAGTACTGCAAATCCCTGTGGGATGAGGAAGTTGCGGCCAAAGCCGTCGGCTACCTTTTTAATGTCCCCCGCGCGTCCAAGTTTATAAACATCTTTAACAAGCAATACTTTCATTTTCTATAAGCCCTTTCTGGCTGAATATGTCAGGACGAAGGGTACTACGTCCTGCTTTAGCAGGATTTTACCCCGCGGAAGCGGGATTTTGGTCTGCGGGGCAGGATTGTACCATAAAGAAACCCTTTCTTGCCAACGCAACGAAATACGATTAAGATAAAGGTATGCCTCAGATTCCCATTAGTTTTCGGCGTGTGGCAACTTTTGCCGGCATTTTTGTTTTGATCCTATTTGTGATTGAGTTCAATACACGCCTCGAAGAACTGAACCGTTTGAATAACCAACGCGACCAGGTGCGGATCATTGCCACACAGGCCATGCAAACGCAAATGGCGCTGCAAACGCAGGTTTCATATGCGGGGTCTAACGCAGCAGTCGAGGAATGGGCTCGCACCGAGGGACATTACTTGCAGGATGGCGATCATCCGGTCATTCCTGTGGAACAACCGGGCAGTGAACCGGTGATCGTGAATACTCCGGTTCCAACTCCCACCCCAATGCAAAATTGGGAAATCTGGTGGGGCTTGTTCTTCAACGACTAATTTACAAAAACTGGATAATGCAAGTAAATCTACTATACTATTCCGCAGGTCTCGGGTTTATTGTCATACTCACTGGGGGTATAGCTTACCGTTCCTTAATGGCGAAGGGCAAACCCGGTTCTCGTATTTTCAGTTTACTAATGTTATCTATGACCATTTGGGCGGCATTTTATTTGCTTGAGATCATCATCCCAACCCTTCCACTAAAGATAGTGGCCAGAAAAATTTTATATCTTGGCGCGACCATGTCTGCGCCGTTGTGGCTTGGGTTTGCACTGCGGTATACAGGAATTAGCACCTGGTGGTCAAAAGGCGGAAATATCTATCTGTTGACCGCTCCAGGATTAATCGCCTTTCTATTGGGAATGACAAACGAATCCCATGCTTTGATCTGGCGAACCCTTGAACTATCCTCAGATTATGGATTGGGACCATTAAATTATTCGTTTGGATTGGGTTTTTGGCTTTACGCTACAGTGGCATATTCTTTCGCCGCCGCCGGCATGTTGATCTACTTCATCACGTACCTTCGTTCGCCAAAAATTTTCCGAAATCAGACCAGCGTCATGTTATTGGGGGCACTTACCATACTAATCACCAACGCCATCTTCCTAAGCGGGATACTTCCTTACAATGTGGATCCCACGCCTCTATCCTTCGGGTTGTCTGCTCCATTACTGGCGCTTGGATTCTTCCGCTTTGGCCTGTTGAACTTGTTTCCGATTGTCGCCCCCATGGTCGTTGAGCATCTAAAGGATTCTGTGATCGTCTTAGATGCACAGGATCGCATTACAGACTTTAACACCGCCGCCCAAAAATGGCTTGATCTGGATCACAACTTCATCGGCGCTTCCGTTTTTGACATCCTGCCGCTCTCAGATGATTTCAGAAATAATTGGGACATTCCAAACGCAACCATAAAACTGGAATTAATGAAGAAAGGCAGGCAGGGATGGTATGAAGCATCCATTGTTCATTTGCATAATGGCGAAAACATATTAATTGGGCGGGTGATCGTGATACACGATATAACGCAGGAACAGGGACTGCTGGAAGCAGAATTTCGCCGCTCTGCCCAATTAGCCCTTCTTGAAGAAGTTGGCAGGCAGGTGGCAGATACTTTCAATGAAAAGGAAATCCTCCAGCGCTCCATTGATGCGGTTGTGAATCGTTTTGGGTATGCTGAAGCAGCGATCTCACTTTTGAAGGATGACAACATACTGGAAGTTGCCGCCATTGCCGGCACACAGGATTTTGGTTACAGGCCGGGCTATCAACAGGAAATAGGGAAAGGAATTATTGGTCACACCGCCGCTATCCGTAAAACCTATATCTCAGACCACGTTGCCAGTGATCCTTACTATTTTTCCAATGAGATACATCATGGCTCAGCGATTTGCATCCCAATTTTGAATGAGGGAAACTTGCTGGGAGTCCTATATGTGGAAAGCTCGGAGCCTTATGCGTTCAACCAGCAGGATGCAAGCACCCTGGAAACCCTTGCCAACCAGATCTCGGCCTCCCTTCAAAGAGCCTCCTTATATTCAAAGGCGCAGGAATATTTACGAATCATGTCTACGGTGCAGGCCGTTTCGCATGCAATTTCAAGCTCACTGGATCTGGAGACGATCTTTCAATCAGTCGTAAAAGTACTCAAGCAAACATTTGGATATACCCATGTCAGCATCTATTTATTGAGGGATGATTATCTGCATCTCGGGGCGCAGATCGGATACCCGCATGGGATGGTCATTCATAAGATCCATGTCAGCCAGGGAGTCACTGGGCGGACAGTAAAAGCAAAGACCGTTCAATTCATTCAGGATACTTCAAAAGAACCAGCTTTCTTAAGGGCTGACGATAACATAACAAGCGAAATCTGCGTGCCCTTATTGAAAGAAAATGTAGTGCTTGGGACAATCAATGTGGAAGGCGATGCAAACCGCCCTCTCACACAGGAAGATATGGATTTTCTAATAACCCTCTCCGGTCCGATTGCGCTGGCAGTGGATAATGCCCGCTTGCACGCGCAAGTCAAGGCGCTGGCATTGACGGACGCCGTCAGCGGTCTTGCCAACCGTCATGCCTTTGAAGAAACTTTGATCGCAGAAGTGGAGCGTGCGGCACGATTAGGGTTTCACCTTTCACTCATCATCTTTGACCTTGATTCCTTCAAAGACTATAACGATGAATGGGGACATCCCGCAGGGGATGTTCGCCTTAAAGCAACCGCAGACCTGATCCGCAGAAATTTACGCAAATATGATATTGCCGCAAGATACGGAGGCGACGAATTCGCCGTCATCCTGCCTAACACAGATCAAAGCAGCGCTCTCGAATTTTCCAAACGGTTGCATGAAGCAGCCCAATTAAGTACACGCGAAACACCGATTGAAGGAAAGGGAGTTGCAGGCTATACGATCAGCATGGGCATTGCCACCTTCCCAGAAGATGGAGATACGCTTTCGTCGATCTTGATCGCCGCAGACCATGCGGAATTAATGGCCAAGCGCCTCGGTAAAAACCAAATCTACCTTGCCAGCGATCTAAGGAATTATGGACAGGCTTAATCTCTTTCCCATTTCAACAACAATCAAAAACGACAGTCTCGTAATAGCAGGGCACGATCTCACAAAAGTAGCTGAAGAATATGGCACGCCTTTGTATTTATATGACAAGGCAACCATGGACGCTTTAGCGCTGGATTACAAAAAGGCGCTCGCTTCACACTACCCTGCACCTGCTTCTGTTACTTATGCAGGCAAGGCATTCCTCTGCACTGCCATCGCGCAATGGACCCAAACGAATGGCCTGCATGTTGATTGCACAGGTGAAGGCGAAATCGCAATTGCCTTGGCTGGCGGCGTACCACGTGAAAATATTCTGGTGCATGGCGTAAATAAATCCATTGCCGATTTGAAATCCGCGATTCAACACGCTGGCACAATCGTCGTTGACAACTTAACTGAACTCAAACGGCTTGCCGAACTATTTACTATTCACCCTTCACTTTTCCCTAATCTATGGCTTCGTCTCCTACCCGGCATCCCAGTGGATACACATCACGCCCACACGCAAACAGGTCAACATGACAGCAAGTTTGGCATGACACGCGAGGAGATTCTGGAAGCCGCGGAATATTGCAGGCTACACAACCTGCCACTCAAAGGGATCCACTTTCATCAAGGCTCAAATTTTCGGGATGCGAATCCATTGAAGGCGGCAATTGAGATCGGGCTGAATATTGCGCAGGAAATCGGATTTTCCAATGAATGGCACTTCAGCCCTGGCGGAGGCTGGGGAGTGGCCTATCATGAAGATGAACTTCCACAGCCTGATACAAATGAGTATGTGCGGGTTATTGCAAATAGCGTGATCGAAGGCTGCAAGAAGCGCGGCCTTAACCTCCCCCATTTACATTTGGAACCTGGCCGCAGTTTAGTGGCGCGGGCGGGCGTGGCAATCTATCGAGTAGGCGCGATCAAAAGACGTGGTGACAAAGTTTGGATATTAACCGATGGCGGTATGACGGATAATCCACGCCACGCAATGTACGGGGCTAGATACTCTTGTTTGCCGGTATCAAGCGTCAGCGCAGAAAGCGGCGTGTTGAGCCTGTCGAAACAAAGCGAGGTTGTGTCCATTGCAGGACCCTATTGCGAGTCTGGGGATGTCGTCATCGAAGACCTACCTATGCCAAAAATCCACGAAGGTGATTTACTTGCGATCCCTGCGTCGGGCGCGTATCACTTGAGCATGTCGTCGAATTACAACGGCTCGCGCAAACCTGCGGTTGTGATGGTGGAAGAGGGGCAAGCAAGGCAAATGCTTCGGAGGGAAACAATTCAGGATTTGTTATCAAAAGATATGTGAAGTAGACAGGCAAACAGGTAGGCAGGTATACTTGCGGTTTGATAATTCTTTAAATTTATCTGTTTATTTCTTTCAGGAGTCCATCGTGTCCATCATCACTACCAAGTTAAAACTTTACCTGCCACTTATCAAATCCATGCAAACCAGCCTGCTTTTGCTTACAGGTGTAGCGGGTTACCTGAGCGCACACACGACAGTGAATTGGGTTCACTTCTGGCAAATGATTCCCAGCCTTTTTCTTGCCATCGCTGGGTCCACCATCCTCAATATGTGGTGGGATCAGGATATCGACTCGAAGATGAAGCGTACACACAAACGCCCAACTTCTGCTGGGCAGGTAACTCGCAATGAAGTTCTCACGCTTGGCATCGTGGTCTCTGTGATCGGCATCGGTTGGGCGTTGCTCATCAATTGGTTATATGGGGTTGTCGTTTTTGCTGGTCTCTTTTTTGATGTAGTTGTTTACAGCATGTGGCTCAAACGCAAGACTTGCTGGAGTATTGTTTGGGGCGGTATCTCGGGCGCCATGCCTATTCTCGCGGGCCGTGTACTTGCCGTGGGTCAGATCGATGCCATTGGAATTTTACTGGCCTGCGCCGTGCTGTTCTGGATCCCAACGCACACGCTTACCTTTAGCCTCAAGTTTGCAGATGACTACAATAGCGCAGGTGTGCCAACTTTTCCATCCACTTATGGTGAAGCAATCACCCGTTTTGCAATTGCATTTTCAAGCGTCATCGCCGCGCTGACAATGGGCTGGGCTTCCGTTTGGATCGGTGTTACCGCAGGGGTTTTGCGGGTCATCATTGTCTTGAGTGCAGGCTTATTCTTCCTCGCTGTCACTACTGTCTTCCGCCCATCTGAGCGGGTCAACTTCAGCCTCTTCAAATACGCGTCCATGTATATGCTGTTTGCGATGCTGTTGATTATCCCCTAACCTTCCCCGTCATTGCGAGGAGCGGAGCGACGAAGCAATCTCCCTCATCGTGTTGGAGATTGCTCACCGCACTGGCACGCGGTGCAAGTGTCGGGCTAGCGCCCTCGCAATGACGAAGGCATCAATGAAAATCACATCCCTCGACCGCACCCTGCTGTTTCTTACTGGCTTCCTGGCTGCTTATCAAATTGCCATCGGTATCGACCAAATGGATAATGTTCCCATCATTGCTTACACCATCGCATTTGGTATCATTCTAGTAGCGGGGCTTTTGCTAATCATCCTCGGCTTTGAAGTATTAGACTCGCCTATCGTCGTCATCATCTCGACAATTATTCCATTGGGGCTATCGCTGGGCCTCGTCTGGCAGCACCTCGCTTCTTATCGGACCCCGTACCTGTTCTTCACCATCATCGGTTTCCTGGCTGTGATATTAACCCGCTCGATCCAAATGCAAAACAAACTACCCGTCATTATAGTCACCATCACACATGGAATTTCAGGCGTAATAATATTCTTATTGCCGATCATCATTTCCATTCAAGGGCAGGCCAAGCCCATGTTTGCTCTTGTTGGCATAGGCGGCGGCTTGATTGGCATGCTTGGGCTATTGCTCGCCTTCTTGAAGGCGGGAAAGCCTATACTATCCAGAGACACGCTTATGAAATTGTTTCCGATCTTATTACTGCTTACAACAGCACTTTTTGTAGCAGGTTTTAAATTCGGGTAATCTGTAGGTCACGCTTGAAGCGTGACCTACTTTTTTACAAAAATTTTTCAGTGGGGCAAATGTTTGGGAAAGGGCAAACAAGCTTACGGCTCAGGAAAGAAGCGTACATAAGAAAACATCCCCGTCGATTTGACGGGGATGTTCATTTTACTTTTCTAAATTATCGGTCACATTGACCGAGCCTGCTTTTCGCATTTGGTCTTCCTGTACCATGCGAATGCCGTTACTGACCTGGTTGCTCATCTTTGCAATTTGATCCTGCAATTGCATGAGAGTGTCCAACACGTAGTTATCGGCATCGGCGCGGGTGGCCTCGGCCTCGGCCCGCGCTTGCGCAATGATCTGTTCTGCGCGGCGTTGGGCCTCCTGCATGATCATATCCTTCTGCGTCATCTGGTCAGCTTTATCGCGCGCGATCTGCAATGTGCGATTGGCTTCTTCTTGTGCCTGCGCCATCACACGGTCACGTTGAGCGACAACCTGTTGCGCTTTCTTCACCTCTTCGGGAATGACGATGCGCATCTGGTCGATCAATTCCAACATGCGATCTTCATCCACCACAACGTTGTGCGTAAATGGCACAGCCTTTGCGTCGTTGAAGAGTTCTTCCAGGCGGTCAATCAGTTGCAGAATATCCATGTTTTTTCGCTCCGTAGCGCGACATCTATGTCGCACACGCACACGCGATATAAATGTCGCGGTACATGTATAAGTAATTCTAGCACAGATTAATCGCGTAGTGCATTGGGCGGAGAGTGGTGGTCGCCCATGTCAATTACTTTTTCCTTCAAGGCCTTTTCCACAAAAGACGGCACCATGCTGGAAACATCCCCATTGAGTGTGACGATCTCCCTCACCGTGGATGACGACAGGAAAGTATGCTGTTCAGCCGTGATGAGCGCAACAGTTTCAACGGCATCCTTCGCCATGCGTTGATTGGCAAGCGCCATACGGAATTCAAATTCAAAATCGGAAAACACACGCAAGCCGCGCACAATGACCTGGGCGTTTATCGCGCGGGCAAAATCAATTGTCAGGCCGCTGTAACCAGTCACTTTGATCTTGGGGTTGTCCTTGTATGCTTCGGTCACCAGAGCGATGCGCTCTTCGGGCGAGAACATCAGGGTTTTCAAAGGCTTGTCATATACGGCCACCACTACTTCATCAAATAATTTCGATGCGCGTGAAGCGATGTCGATGTGGCCATAGTGAATCGGGTCAAACGTTCCTGGGAACAGTGCTCTAACCATTTTTCTCCATTGTTATTCGTAGGGGCGGGGTTGTCCCACGCCTACACATTTATGATACATCCCCTTTAGCGCCGCCCCAGAATCTTTCAAAGGCTTCGGCCAGCAGGGCATGTTCAGGTTGACTTAGTTCAGGATCTCGTTCAAACAGGGCTTGCGCCTGTGTGCGTGCTTTTTCGATCAATGCAACGTCAGTGATGCTTGCCATCTTCAATGTGGTGGCATAACCAGCCTGACGTGTTCCTAAAAATTCGCCAGGGCCGCGAATTTTCAAATCAAGGTCGGCAAGTTCAAAACCGCTGTTGGTGCTGACCATGGCTTGTAGACGGTCATTCTCAGTTGCATCTTCATGCGTGGGAATCAACAAACAAGTGGATTGCACAGAGCCGCGCCCCACCCGTCCGCGCAATTGATGAAGCTGCGCCAAACCAAACCGGTCCGCACCTTCGATCAACATCACGGTAGAGTTCGGCACATCCACACCCACTTCGATCACAGTGGTTGAAACGAGAATGTCAAATTTCTTGTCGCGGAAGTTCAACATCACTTCATCTTTTTCACTGGGCTTCATGCGTCCGTGCAGTAAACTGAGTTTCAGGTCGGGGAACACTTCTTTTGAAAGCGTTTCAAAATCATCCACTGCCGCACGCGCATCGATCTTGTCACTTTCATCGATCAACGGATAAACGATAAAGGCCTGGCTCCCATTTTTGATCTGCGCACGGATCATGGTATATGCACGTTCGCGTTCCTGCGGACGCAGCACATAAGTACTAATCGGCTGTCGTCCTTCAGGCATCACATCAATCACAGAAATATCAAGGTCGCCAAATACCGTCAACGCCAGTGAGCGCGGAATGGGTGTGGCCGTCATCACCAATAAATGTGGGTTCGTACCTTTACTGCGAAGCTCGGCGCGCTGCTCCACGCCAAAGCGATGCTGCTCATCGATCACCACAAATTGCAAATCCTTGAATTGGACATCTGGCTCGATCACTGCATGTGTGCCAATCACGATTTTTATTGAACCATCCATCAAACCCTGACGGATCGCTTCTTTCTCACTTTCAGTTGTGTTGCCCACCAACAAGCGGATCTCACTCTGTTGCATAGCACTGCCATCCTCCGCCAGCAAACTGAGAAATGTACGATAATGTTGTTCCGCTAAAATGGAAGTAGGCGCCATAATCGCGGCCTGCGCTCCCCCATTGACGACAATGGCAGCAGCTAAAGCCGCTACGACAGTTTTACCTGAACCGACATCACCTTGCACGAGTCTGTTCATGGGTTTGCCAGAGTCGAGGTCAGCGCGGATGTCTGCGAGCGTGGTTTGTTGGGCAGAGGTCAAAGTGAAGGGAAGGCTGGTTAAGCGCGCATCCAGCCACTCGTCCGAGATGGGGAAGCGGCGACCTTCCACAGACTTCCAATCCCGTTTCTGGCGCAGCACTCCCATCTGCAAATAGAAGATTTCATCAAACGCCAAACGCTCACGTGCCAGTTTGAGCCTGGCCTGCGAATCAGGAAAATGAACTTGTGTCAACGCTTCGCCAAGAGAAACAACCTGCGCGGAGCGTTTGATGGTATCGGGAAGCGCATCCACAACGGCGGGAGCCCAATAGGTGATAACCTGATTCATTTGATTGCGCAGCCACTTTTGAGTGATACGCTCGGTGAGAGAATAAATGGGAACAATGCGATTAGTATGCAGGTTCTCAACTTCAACCGGTTCCCAATCCGGGCTGTTCATCACGATACGGCCAAGATATTGATCGATCTTCCCAGAAACAGAGATCGCATCGCCTTCTTTGAAGCGGTTGGCCAACCAGGGCTGATTGAAATAGGAAATGCGAAGCGAACCTGTACCGTCGCTGATGATGACTTCGATAATGCTTTGTTTGCCACCGCGGATGGGGCGGGTATGCACGCTTTGCACTGTTCCCAGCACCGTGACTACATCGTTATACATCAACGATTGGATCGGTTTGAGCTGGCTGTAATCTTCATAGCGGCGCGGGAAGTAATACAGCATATCGCCGAGCGTCTGCATACCAAGCTTCTCAAGTGATTCCGCGTTCTTGGGACCCACGCCCTGCAGCACAGTCAATTTTGCGTTGAGCGCGGCAGGCGTCTGGCTGTGCTTTGCACCCGCCACTGTTTCAGAACGCGGTTGAGGAATCTGGCGTGGTTTCTGCTGATGTTGTTGTGGTTGAGGTTGTTGAGCGGGACGCGGTACAGTCTTTTCACCCTCTGGTTTTGATTCTTGCACGAGAGGCGGCGCAACAGATCGCTGTGGCTGAGGAGTGGGATATTGTGCCTGCTTGGGTTTTTGCCCCGCTTCGGGGTAGGTTTCACCGATCCGCTTCCAAAGCCCCTTAAGCGATTCAGCCCTTCCATCAGGACTAATCTTCTCATAGGAACGCAAACGCGATACTACGGCCTGTATCACCTCTTCGGTGATCCCATCTGCGCGGGCCTCCCCCTCCCAATAATCCAACATTTTGGCGAGTCCGCCGATGATGGCGGTATTTTGATATTTATTCTCGTGTTCGAGGCGAAAAAATTTACGAAGTTTCTCTAATGATGGTTGCATATGGTCAATTTTATCATGGGGAGATGTTAGAACTTGGATATCTTAAAGGGCAAAAATGTTTTCACCGGAGATAAACGGAGATGAACAAAGATGAATCAAAGAGCTTTTATCTCTGTGTATCTCTGTTCATCATGGTTACTTTCTCACCGCTGCAAAACCCAACCCATTTGGGCCAAGATGTGTGCCGATGACCGCGGTCACATTCACAAAAAGGATCTCGCGCGGAACGGACATTCGCGCGCTTTTCATCAATGCTTTCAGCAATTCTTTCGCGCGCGGTTCAGCGTTGGTGTGCAGGATCGCCAGCCGTTCGAGGTCGCCCCTTTCGAGCAAAAAATTCAGGATGCGTTCATCGGCTTGTTTCGTGGTGCGGACGGCGCCAATCGCTTTAACTTCACCATCGATCAATTCGATCATCGGCTTGATGGATAGCAATCCGCCCAAGTTGGCGACCACACCGGGGACTCGTCCGCTGCGTTTGAGATATTCCATCGTATCCAATGCGGCTGAGACCTGTAATCTTTTCCTGGTGGACTCAATCGCCTCCAACGCGGATCGTAAGTTTGACTCTGCTTCTTCGGCGGCGGCTAACACTTGGAATCCCATTCCCATCGAGAGCGATCCGCTATCCACACAGGTGACTTTATCAGGGAATTCCTGTGCAGCCTGGCGTGCCACATTGATGATGGTTGTCAATTGACTGGCAGCATGGATGGAGATGATGTGGTCACAGCCGTTCGAGAGCAGAGTCTCATAGGGCGTGGCAAAATCTCCAATGGAAGGCGCGGCAGTTGTCGGCGGGGTTTGAAGCGAGGGCAGGCGGTTATAAAAATCTTCGCGCGAGATGCCGATTCCATCTGCGTATTCTTTTCCATCCAAAACCAGGATGGTCGGCACAACATAAATTTCATGTTGTTCAATCAGGTACTGAGGCAGATCTGAAGTTGAGTCTGTGACGATTCCGATTTTCATGTCCAGAGTTTAACATAATCCTTCGACTACACCGCAAAGAGCGCGGCTCCGCTCAGGATGGATTGATACTTGTCTCTTGACATACTATATATCACACAGTATAATGCGATAAAGGTTGAGATATGGCAAACACTGAATCGCTCGAAAATGTTGTACTGGAACTGAGACGCGGGGTGATCGTTCTCGCGGCGCTCAGCCAACTGGGAACCGAACAATACGGCTACTCCCTGCTAAAGCAGCTTTCCGATCTCGGTTTGGAAGTGGACCAGGGAACTTTGTACCCGCTTCTTCGCAGGCTGGAGGCGCAAGGGGTGCTGGAATCAGTTTGGAAATTGGAAGAGGCGCGCCCGCGCCGTTATTATGTCATCAGCACGGAGGGGAAAAAACTCCTGCCAAAGCTGAAAAAGGAATGGGCTGGCATTGTGTCTGTGATGGATAAGATGCTGACGTAAGGAAAGGGAACAATGAAACTCATCGACCGCTATGTATTTGAAGTAGGCAAACGCCTTCCGCTTGTAAAAGGACGCAAGGACATTGAGAATGAACTGCGCTCCACGCTGGAGGATATGCTCGAAGACCGCGCACAAAAGTCAGGCAGGCCCGCTGATGAAGCCATGGAAGTGGAAATACTCAAGGAATACGGCGCGCCTCAAAAAGTTGCCGAGACCTACAACCCAACTCCCTATTTGATCGGGCCGCGCCTGTTCCCGATGTTCATTATGGTATTGAAAATTGTAATTGCAGCAGTCGCGCTTGCGATGACTATCGTAACAGGCATCGGAATCACGACCGTGTCCCCAATGTCACTCCCCAATCTTGCCAATGTAATTGGCGAAGGATTAGTTGGATTCGTCTCAGCCATCATTGGGGCATTTGGGAACATCGTGCTGATCTTTGCCCTGATCGAACGTTTTGCCCCCGCTTCCGAATTCAAGATGGATGGTGAAAAGGCATGGGATCCCACCTCATTAATGAAGGAACCCGAGCCTGATGATGTCAAGATATGGGAGCCCATCCTCGCCATCGTATTCACTTTCATCGGGCTCAGTATCTTAAACTTCAATCCGCAGTTGATTGGCGTTTACTACCTTGAAGGAGATGAGTGGAAGGTTATTCCCATCCTATCCGAGGCTTTCTTCCGCTGGTTGCCGTTGATGAACATTGCCTGGATTGCGGAGATCATACTCAATGGGATGCTCCTGCGTTCGGGACGATGGGATGCCCAAACCCGCATGGTCTCCATCTTCACCAAGATATTTCAAATCGTGATCATTACCCTGCTGTTCACAGGTCCATCCATTCTGGCAATTACACCCGAATCATTGAAGGCACTTGGCGTCTTTGATGCAGATACAGCGCAGACTCTGGGCATGCTGGCACAGCAAGGTATTCGCATTGTGCTTGGGTTGGCCATCTTTGGCACGGTGGTCGATATCATCAAGTCGGTCATCAAATTGGTCAGAAAAAGCACATCTTCATAAGAGGTAATCAAATAAGATTCCCCCAAACTTAAAGATTCTGCCACGGATTACACAGATCAGATCGTCACGGATTTTGAATTAATTGTCCCGAAATAAATAGAAAAAAGCCAACCTTCTGAATTGGGTTGGCTTTTTTCGTGTAAATCTGTGGCTAAAAGTTAGAAAGATTAAATTTGGGGTGATGCATGTTTGATTTAATCCATCATTATTTATTCAATCGAAATAATAAATTGATAATGAGGCTGCCCACCTTCCTGCACTTCCACTTCGAGAGATGAATATTTTTCACGAATAATATCTGCAAGGCGATTGGCCTCCGCATGGCTCATGCCTTCGCCATAGAACAAAGTTACGATCTCATGCTCATCGGCTTTGGCTTTTTCAAGCAGATCCATCACTCCCTGCTGAATAGACTCGGCTGAAACGACCAGCTTGCCATCCAACAACGCAATGACTTGCCCCTCTTTCACAATTACACCGTCGATTTCAACCGAACGGGTTGCAATGGTGATCTCGCCTGTCTTCACACCACTCATGGCCTTGATCATTTTTTGAGCGACAGCTTCAACATCCCCATCTGGGATGAGCGATAGCATGGCAGCTAGTCCCTGTGGGACAGTGCGCGTCGGTACAACCTGCACGCTTTTCACAGTTACTTCTTTGGCCTGGTTGGCTGCCATGACAATGTTTTTATTATTCGGCAAAATGATTACTTTATCGGTTGGCAGGTTTTCAAACGAACTCAAAATATCCTGAGTGGATGGGTTCATCGTCTGCCCGCCTGCCACAACTGCCGCCGCGCCCAAACTCGCGAAGATGCGGCTCAACCCCGCACCAGGCGAAACAACCACAACGGCAATATTGCCAGGCTCAACTTGGGTAAATTTAATTTGTGCAGTCTTTTGAATATCATCCATCTGCGCCAGCAGATTTTCAATCGCAACCTTGGTCACTGTGCCAATGCCCATGATGTAATCGATCGGCACATAACGGTTTTCAGTCGGCACGTGGATGTGCATACGATACATCCCCTCGCCCTCACCCACCTGGATCGATGTGCCCATCTCCTCCAGCCGCCCATAGAACGAGTCCAAATTCAATTCGCCAGTCGGCACAAAATCCACCACCACTTCATAATCCTGCCCCTCTTCCACTTCTTCCATCGCGCCCTGCAAATTCATGGCAGACAAAGGCTGAACGCTCATCATTGGCGTTTCAAGTGACTCGCCATACACATGCCGTAGCATTCCTTCCAAAATAAAGAACAAACCTTTGCCACCTGAATCCACTACACCAGCCTGCTTGAGGACCGGCAAAAGTTCAGGAGTATTCTTGACCGCTTCATCCGCCGCTTTGACAGCGACTTCCAGAATTTCAATCGCATCTCTTGCGGACCCGAGAGCTGCTTCTGTTGTGAGTGCAATTTCTTTAATGACGGTTAAGATCGTCCCCTCTACCGGGCGTACGACTCCTTTATAAGCCGTATCACGCGCCTCACCCAATGCTTTGACGAATGTCTCTTTATCCAGCACGGCCTTATCATGCACGCCGCGTGAAAATCCGCGCAGGATCTGGCTGGTGATCACGCCTGAATTACCGCGCGCGCCCATCAAGGCACCTTTGGATACAGCCGCTGCCATCTCACTGAGATTGCGCGTGCCCAAATCTTTGATCTCATTCCATGCGGATTGCAAGGTGAGAGTCATATTCGTGCCAGTGTCGCCATCTGGGACGGGGAACACATTCAAAGCATTGACCACCTGCTGGTTGGTACGGAGCCAGGTCAGCCCTGCGTCCATGAGGCGTTTCATCGCAAGCCCATCAATCGGCTGCCTACGGAGTTTCTCGACACGTGCAGTATCAATAGCCATGAATCCCTGATCTCCTAATCCGTGTCGCTGATGCGCAGGCCCGCCACGTGCACATTGACTGAATTTACGGCCAACCCCAGTGCTTTTTCAACATGGAAACGAACCGTGTTCGCCACACTATCTGCCACCGAGGTGATACGCGTGCCATATTCGATGATGATATTAATATCAATATTGATCTGATCACCCTTATACTGAACGGATATACCGCGTGAAGGTTCACGTGTAATGGTGGATACAATGCCATCCGCAAGGTTCTTCGGCGCAAGCCCCACCACGCCATATGATTCCAAAGTGGCGCGATAAGCAATCGTCGCTACTGCATTTGGCGAGACATGAATCCCGCCCAGAGATGTTGTTTCTTCGCCCATGGGTTCCTCATGATCTAAGAGATTGTCTGAAAAGTAGGGACACAGCGTGACGAACTATCGTCAAAATCATAAAGGTACTGGAGTGTTTTCAGACGCTTCCTCAGGCTTTGTGTTGATGAGACACCGAAGCCTGATTTATTCTTCTTCTTGTTCTTATTTTAACATCTTAACTTGAAGTTGGTTGCGTTGTATGGTAAAATGCCCTGCCTTTGCAAAGAGGCGATCAACATTGGAATCATTGTACGAAAGGAATCTCATCAAATGGCTAAGTGCAACACCTGCGGCAAGACAACTACGTTCGGTCATAACCGCTCTTTCTCTCAGCGTGCCACCAACCGCACGTTCAAACCCAACCTCCAGAAGGTTTCGGTAATGGAAAAGGGCCGTATGGTCAAGAAGACCCTGTGCGCCAAGTGCATCAAAACTCTCGGCAAATCTGCATCTTAGGTTCGTTCTTCCATATACATCAAAGGTCACGGCTCAGGCCGTGATTTTTGTTTTAATCCTCAGCTAAAAAGGAAGAGTCGACAATATCGGCGTAAACCAGCGTTCCATAAATAGATCGATCTGGGCTGTTGCAGGGTCATCGGGGTCATAGAGCACGTCAATTGTATCGCCTAGGGCATATCTTCCTATAGGATACGTTGAATAACTATTAACCGTATATTGTTTGCCGTTAACGGTGAATTCCACGATCAGCATTTGAGTGGAACTTGAAGTCGGCGTAGCGCCGCTAAATGTTTCAAAGTCTGTTATCGTCCCGCTGATTTTTTCGCCATTGGATTGCAAATACCAGCTCGTTTTTAAAATCTCCAAACTATCCCCGACAAACCCAACCCAAATGGCGGCAAGGCATAAACACCCGCATAGAATAACAAAGAAAGCCACAAGATAACCGATGCGAGTTGCGCGAGCTTGTCCATCCCTGGCGGGCATGTTAACGTTATTCATAAGGTACCTCTTGGTTGGGATATGATCATTCAGCGAGAATACGCTGACGCAATGCCTTAACCCCTTCAACTGTGCCTTGCGGATGCTTGAAGGCTGCGTTGCCAGTGACAAATACATTCGCGCCAGCCTTTTTCATTAATGGGAGTGTTTCGACTGAGATTCCTCCATCCACTTCAAGATGGGCACTCGAACGGAGGGCATTCAGTTTGTTGCGAATTTCTTCTACTTTGCCGATCATCTCAGGCATGAAAGCCTGACCTGAAAACCCAGGGTTGACGCTCAGCACGAGAACCAAATCAGCCAGTGGCAAAGCGGAATCCAATGCTGAGGCGGGCGTGGATGGATTTAAGGTAATGCCAGCTTTGCAGCCCAATGATTTTATTTTCTTTACTACTCCCACCAGATCAGGGCAGGTCTCCACATGAACTGTGAGGTTGCTTGCTCCCGCTTTGCAAAAGGCTTCAAGATACTTTTCTGGTTCCGAGATCATTAAGTGCACGTCAAGAGGAAGTTTGCTGGCGCGTTTGCAGGCTTCCACAAAAAGCGGGCCGACTGTAATCGTGGGAACAAAATGACCATCCATCACATCCACGTGGAGCCAGTTTGCACCCGCGGATTCGCAAGCGGCAATTTCTTCGGTAAGGCGGGTAAAATCCGCGGCGATGATGGAAGGGGCGAGGAGGTAGTTGTTCATATTATTTAGAAAAGACCTGACAGGTCTTCGGGGTGAATGATGAAAACGTCACCTCGTTTAGACCTGTCAGGTCTGATACCATTTATCGAACAGGTGGATTGAAAGTCAGGTAGATCAACAACCAGAATGGAATGAGGCCGCCCACGGCCAGCACAGCAAGCAGACCCAAGCCGACAGAGACCCAGTCAATTTCTTCGGGGGCCAAACCAGGCTCGGGCGCGGTCTGAGAGACGACCTCAGTTTGAGTAGAAACAACAAAATCAGAATCTGGTTGAGGAGGTTGAGTCCCGCCATGATTCGCAAGTCTCTCTGCAACTTCAGGCCTTAGCGTGATGACGGGCGGAGAGACAGGAGCGGGCGCGGGTGCGGGCTCATTAGGTAGAGTTCCAAACTTTAGCAATACACGCCCGAGTTGATCGGCTGTGCGATAGCGGGCGGCAGGTTCCTTGGAAAGCACCTTCATGACAATTTCTTCAAGCGCGGTGGGAATATCTGGAATGTACTCGCGGATGGGGATGGGGCGGGCAGAAATATGCAGACGTGCAAGTTCATCAGCAGTGGATGCGGTGAAGGGCGGCGTGCCGCTGAGCAACTCATACATGACAACGCCCAGAGAATACACATCAGATGCGGGCGAGGGCGGGTCACCAGATGCCTGCTCAGGTGCAAAGTAAAGCGGCGAACCCCAAACAACATTTGCTTTTTCGCTGGGCGCGATAGTGGCGAGAGCGCGGGCGATACCAAAGTCTGTGACCTTGAGGCGGCCATCTTTCGAGACCAGCATGTTATGCGGCTTGACATCGCAATGCACGAGGCCTGCGCGGTGTGCATATCCGATGCCTGCACAAGCCTGAATGATCAACGGAATCCCATCTTGCACGGTGAAACGTCCACGCTCACGGATGAGTTGTTTCATATCTTTGCCAGGGATGTACTCCATGACGATGTAAAGCAGGTCATCGGCAAATCCAAAATCGTGCACGGTGACAATGTTGGGATGCGAAAGGTTAGCAGCAGCGCGTGCCTCCAGCCGAAATTGATTTTGGAATTCGGGGTTGGTTGAAAAATCCTTTCGCAGGACTTTAATGGCAACATAGCGATCCAACATGAGGTCGCGGGCACGGTAGACATTGGCCATGCCCCCTGAGCCTAGTTCTTCAAGCAGTTGATAACGATCATTGAGCAGTGCGCCTTCGGTCATTGGATGGGATTATATCATTAGGAGTTTGGAGGTACAGCCGCTCGTTAGGAAACCAGCGTGCAATTAGACTAACTTATCAATCCCCTGATCTGTTGACTCAATCTTATCATCCTTAGCGTTCGCCCAAGGGCTCGTTTCACCTGCTCCTATAGTGTTAGTTATATATTTCCTTGGTAGCTGCCATATCTTCCCACCATTTTAGAATAACATTACGAACAATATATTCAAAAGTATGAAGATTCATGGGGAGATCTTTTTTTGTCCATACATGACCACCCATACTAACTGCAGTTCCAGTTGGAATTTCTTCTCTAGCTTTCGTTTTGGTACTGAAATATCTTGGAGAATCACCCATGGGGGCAGGAAACGGTTTTCCACCATGCAGAGCACGGGAACGGTAGCCATAAATTTTCTCCATATTTTTTTTCATTGAGGCACGCTCCCAATTAACCTGTGCCCATTCTTCTGGTCGAACGGATGGAGGGTCTGGCAGGAAATGTAGAATAAAATCTCTGAATTTACGCGTAGCACCCAACATATCCGCTAGTTCATCAGCTACTTTTTGCTCTAGGTCGACATCACCATAGTCTCGCAGAATTTTGCTTAGCCCTGGTTTTGAAATTTCAAGTCTTTTTATCGCTGATTCATCAAGTGATTTCCAATAATAGCTGGCTGCTGCTTCCACCGCAGAGACTAACATTATCCACGATAAAAGAGGATCAGACTCTGAAATCCATATTCCATCTTGGAACAATCTAGCTGCTCGTATCAAGGCAATAGCTTCTTGAGGAAGGAGTTGATGCAATTTTGATATAGGAGCAAGATTATCAAGGGAATGAGTACCGATTGCTCGAGGCAAGACTGGAGCATGTTTAACAGGAGGCAAAATAGGCTCTTCTCTAAATCTCGGCGCTGTAGGTAACCCCTTTGGATCACCATCTCGACTAAACTCACGAGAAGTTTCGCCAGCTTTAATACGAATACCCAGACACAGAGATACTAATGCTGCGACTTCATCTGCTAAATTTCCTCCATGATAGTTTTCATCCTGTGTTTTGTCCATCTCCAATCGGCCATGTTTTATATAGCTTTCAACCCTAAGAACGATTGTAGGTTGTAACAGATGGAGTCCATTATGTATTGGCACAGTATTAATAAACTGATATGGGCCATATCCTTCTGTAATCATGCCCGTAATGTGGGCGTCTGTGAACAGAGGGACTTCAAAAGCATAGTCAGCCTCCTCACCTTTTAAAGCAAGTTGCCAGTTACGGTAGATGGGAGGACCTGGAATAGTGATGTCGTTGCTCATA
This sequence comes from Candidatus Villigracilis sp., assembly GCF_057083605.1. Taxonomy (NCBI): domain Bacteria; kingdom Bacillati; phylum Chloroflexota; class Anaerolineae; order Anaerolineales; family Candidatus Villigracilaceae; genus Candidatus Villigracilis; species Candidatus Villigracilis sp. Next base: position 60,802 of record NZ_JBXMTI010000054.1, read on the forward strand.
AGAATGTAATCCCTAAAAGGCTACAGGTTAATAATGCAGAAGTTGACTTTATCAACAAGATTCAGCAATCCCAATCTCCTCTTCGCTCAACCCATACAACTCGTAGACCAGCTGATCAGTCGCCTATCCGCGAGCCTCAAATGATATAACTCGCGATTATCTTCAAAATTATCTTCAAAGCGTTTTACAAGCTGACGTACATTTTCAGGTGCTGTCATATTTTTTGTCCCTGTATGGAGTTAATCAATTATAGCATCGGCATAGAAATACGTAATGCACGGAGCATGAAGATTACGCATCACGTTTTACATATCACGATTCTCCCTCAGGTATAATCCTCTCCATGCGAAAGGGACTCTTACTCTACAATCCAACTGCGGGGCGATTTCCCGTTGGCAGATTTGTACATGGAATCATCAAGCCATTAAAAGCTGCGGGTTGGAGTGTGGATATTGCAGAGACTCTAAGCGGCACACATGCCACTCAAACAGCACATTTGGCGGCGCAGGAAAAATATGATGCGGTCTTTGCCATTGGCGGCGATGGAACAGTGGGACAAGTGGCAAGTGGATTGGTTAACACTGAAACAGCGCTGGCCGTGCTGCCCGCAGGCACAACTAATGTTTGGGCCATTGAGCAGGGACAAAAACCTTTTAGCTGGTTTCAATGGTGGGCGTTGCGCGAGAATGCAGAACGGCTGGCAAACGTCGAGCCGCAATATGTGGATGTTGGCTTGTGTAACGAACGTCCATTTTTACTGTGGGCGGGTATCGGTTTGGATGCGGAAACTATCCGCAAAATAGAACCGCGTCCGCGCTTCTTCAAACATATGGCAGTCCCGCATTATTTCGCTACCACCGTTTGGGAAGCGACCTTCTGGCACGGGCTTGACCTGCGCGTTTATGCAAACGGTGAATTGGTTGAAGGACATTATCTGGTTGCAGTCGCCACCAACATCCGTCATTATGCGGGCGGTATGTCCCTCATTTCGCCAAACGCTTTTCTTGACGATGGTGAAATGGATATGTGGCTGCTCAGTGGAGATAGCGTGGCCGATGCGTTTCGCCACTTCTTCGATCTTGTTTCGGGTCGTCACCTCACTTCTGAATCTGCACGGCGAATTCCTTTTCACACGGCGCGTGTTGAATCCGATGCAAACTTTTCCATTCAAGTGGATGGCGACCCTGTGCTTGGCGGCAATAAGGCAGAGATCACCACGCTTCACCGCGCCCTCAAAGTGCTGATGCCCATCAACGCTTTGCAATTGTTGAAAAACCCAAAGAGGTGATTTATGTCATTGCGAGGAGGGTATTTTTCCCGACGAAGCAATCTCCACTATTAAAAGTGAGATTGCTTCGGGCAAAAGAGCATTGCCCTCGCAATGACGGACACAAGGTGAATTATGGACTTAAGACCTTATCTAAATCGCTATGTGATCATCGGCACGTTGAGCTTTGCTGGGATATTGCTCCTCGTCACGCTGATCGTCATCGGCTGGACCTCTCCCCGCTTCTCTCCCGACGTTGGGTTTGCTCCTGCTGACCTGACCATGATCCCCGCCCCGACTCATACACCCAATGTGACGGTTGTCCCAACCACCGATCCATTGATCACACCTACATTGGATCCTGGCTCCATCAATATAGAAGGCTACGTGCAAATCACGGGGACGGAAGGTGAAGGATTAAGAATCCGCTCGGCACCGGGTTTGAACACAGAGACAGTTTTTCGCGGGGAAGAAGCGGAAGTCTTTGTCGTGAAAGATGGCCCACAATCCGCGGATGGATACACATGGTGGTACCTTGTCGCTCCATACGATGAAACACGCGCAGGCTGGGCCGCCGCAGATTTTCTGGCTGTCATCCCTTCGCCGTAAGGCAGGCTGGAGTCCAACGTCTCCTGACGTTGGATGAAAAATAAATATCCCAAGTCCAAAGTCTGGAGACTTTGGACTCCTACTCAAGAGGAAATCAATGACCGAAAAACCAACTGGCGTAACCGCCAACAAAAGCAAACGTGAATTTACCGTCACATGGGATAGCGGGCACACCAGCGTCTATCCGTTTGGATTATTGCGCGCCGCCTGCCCCTGCGCCCAATGCCGAGGCGGACACGAAAATATGAAATCAGAGCCTGATGCAGATGTGTTCACCCGGCAAATGGAAGACTCACCTTCCACGAGATTAGCCAATATCGTTGCAACAGGCTCCTACGCATTGACCATCGTCTGGGAAGATGGGCACGATTACGGAATCTACAACTGGCATTATCTGCGGGCGTTATGTCCATGTGATGAATGTAGGGCTGGAAAGAAGTGAGTAGTACATAAGTGTACAGGGATTAAAGAGAGACTGGATTTTTCACCAGTCTCTCTTTTAACTTTTCTGCCTGTCTTCGTATGTATATAAATCAAGTTTACACTTAAGTTTTTAACGCCCAGTGTGTCACCCTGAGGAAGCGCTCGTTGCGACCGAAGGGTCTCTTTTTATTTTGGTAGAGATGCTTCGCTTCGCTCAGAATGACACAAAAGTTAAGGCGTTGGTGTTCTGGTTGGCGTCCTCGTAGGCGTACGAGTCGGTGTTGCAGTCCTGCGCGGCGTTGATGTTAGTGTTGGAGCCCCTCCTTTGGGTGTGCGTGTGGGCGGAACCAAAACCTTAAGTCTTTCTTCCGCTTTTTCGCGCATCTCAACAGTGATCATATCTTCATCCATACCGAGCAATTCATTCCAATTCTTGATCGCATCCTTCGTCTCGCCGCGCTGTTCCTGTACAAGTGCACGCCAGTAAAGCATGATGGCAGTCTGCTCGTCAGTCTCTGCAACAGACTTGAGCACTTCCACTTTCAGGAAGGCACTTCCAAATTTCTCTTGTAAGTAATAAGCTCGTACAAGACCCAGGTTGGCTTCAAATGATCTATCATCCACATCCACTGCAACTTCAAGGTCTTCCACGGCTTCATCGGCATTGCCCAATTCAAGGTTGGCAAGTCCGCGATACAAATAAAATCTACGCAGGCCTGTACGGTTGATCGTAGTTGCGCGGTTGAGAGTGGCTACAGCAGACTTGTATTCTTCAATTTCATAATAACCCTGCCCCAGGCGTGCGAGGGCAAGCGCATCCTCAGGTTCATAAATGACATAGACTTCGAAGGCTTCAACTGATCGTTGATACTGCCCATCCGCAAGATAAAGCTCGCCTAACATCTTATAGACTGGCAAAGCAGTAATATCAAGTGAATATGCCTTCTCTGCGGCTTCCAATGCGCTTTGGTTCTCTTCCAATTCAAGGTAGGCACTGGCATAAGCCAGATAAACATCGGAAGATTGGGGCATCAATGCTGCTGCACGGTTGAGATCGACGATGGCAGCCTCAGGGTCATTATTATAGATAAAGAAACGGGCACGTTCCAAATATGCTTCGCCAAAATTCGGGTCACGTTCAATAACTTCATCAAACAAAAACTCGGCATCAAAGTCCGGGTTAGACATTAGGCGTGTGCGTGCCAGCCCTAGATAGGCCGGGCCAAAGTTCGGGTCCACTTTCAAGGCTTCGTTATAGGCCTCCAGCGCATTTGCAGCTTGTCCCTGGAAACGATAGGCATCACCAATCTGGTAATAAATATCCGCAGAGTCAGGCTCATACACAAGGATCAATTCCATATTAGCAATAAAGCCATCCCAATCACCTTTTTCATATGCCTGTTTTGCAGTTCGGTATTGGTCAATCGCCTGTGGAGCACGCGGAGTATTCACATATAAGGGAGTTGGGGTATAGGTTGCATCCAACAGCATCCATAATGGAGTCGGGCCGATAAATGCTCGCGTAGGTGCGGCGGTTGCGCCAAATACTGTCGGCGTGGTTGTAAAAGTTGGGGATGGGCCCGGAGTATTTGTTTCGGTGGGGATTATGTTAGTCTGGCGCGGCAGGATAAACCCAAACACTACTGCTGAAAGCAATGCGCCGCCAATTACCACCACCCCCAAAAGGCGCACCACGGGACTCCTCACAATTACCTTTAATCCCCTCTCCTTCGGCTTTTCATTGGCGAGCAGTAACTTCTCTTCCCATGCGCGAGGGCGGTTCATTGGAAAGGGCTGAATGGATTCGTCAGGAGCCAAAGCTCCAAGCAGGATCAAGCCTCGTTTCGCCGTACCATTTTCAGGGTCCAGTTTGAGCGCTGTTTGCAGGCAGTAAATCCGCTCCTTAGCATTATCCACTGCGGCGCTTAACCAAATCCAATATGTTGGGTTACTCTGATCCGACTTCAGCAAAAGGGTGAGGATTTCCTTTGCATGTGGTTTATCCCCGCGCCGCAGAGCATCCACTGCGTCCTGAAACATTGTGTCCTGGGGTTGCTCTTCTTTAAATTCTTCAGCCATGAGTTGATTTTACCGCTTGTTGCATTATTTTATAACCTTGATAAAGCATGGAGTGTGTCACCCTATTGGATGTCTTAATTCATTTCACGGAATTCTTCCACTTGATACACATAAACTTGTAATTTTTCATCCTGCCATAACTTTTTACTCGCGCCCATCTTCAGTGAAAGATGATCGAGAAAATCGGCAGGGTCAGGAATTTTGTCCCAAACTTGCGGAAGAAAAGTTGCACGGCGAATACCGTCTTTCAGGATGACTCCATCCACATGCGGTTTCAACTTTTTGAGCAGCTCTTCACTCGAAGCATATTCCAACCGATGAGGGGTGGTCAAACGCGAGACCTCCAGCCTGATCCTGCTCAATTCACTTTCCACTACGGGACGGAAGCGCGGGTCCTGCAATGCAGCAGCGATGGCATGTTCGCACACATCTGCTGCAAGAGGTTGAAAGGCATCCAATGCCCCAATGCAGCCTCGTAATTCATTCTGTATGGTAAGTGTCACAAACGATGCGCCATGTTCACGCAAAGCCAGCGTAAGTGATTGCAAATCCAATGGCTCCAAAAATCTTCCTCTTACAGAATATTCCATTGCCTCACGCGCCAACTGCAAGAGTGTTTGCTTTTCCCCATCGGTTAACAGATCAGACATAGTGCCCTCCCAATTTCGGCACAGGTAGAAGCGGCTACTTCAATTGAGATAATTGCCAATATACGCGGTTATGGTAGATCAGCGGCTGCCCATCATCGCCCAAGCTGCGTGCAGCAAGTACCTCTGCAATAAAAAGAGTATTCATGCCAGCCTTAAAAGTTTCAACCACGCGGTTATCCAGCCAGGCCAAGCCGCCCACGATCAGCGGAGCGCCCGTAACAAGGGTATCTGTTTTCAAGCCTGCAAAACGATCAGTCATCTCGGGGTTGCGCCCTGCAAAAATATCTGACAGGTTGGCTTGTTCTTTTGAAAGTATGGTTAGCCCAAAAGTGCGGGAACGGTTAATCAGATCATGTGTCCGCGAGCCAGATTGCAAAGAAATAGTTATCAAAGCTGGGTCGAGTGAAATGGATGTAAACGAGTTCACGGTCATGCCGTGTCTTTGGTCTTCATGCATGGCGGTCACAACCGTCACACCGGCAGTCCATGCGCGCATAGCTGCTCTTAGGTTTTCAGGGTCAAGCGTCATAACAGGTAAATTCTCCATAATTAATTTCATCATACTTGTGAGAGAGATGTGCGTCAAGACAGAAATTGACTGAATGTATTTCTTACCTTAAAACCGTTTCATATACGCATGGTAAACTCGCACGCATGTCCAAACGAATTAAATACATCCTCAACGCGCTGGCAGGGCTTTCCCTGCTGGCTGTTTCGATCTACCAAATCCCTTATGTAAAATCACGCTTATCATGGCGGATCGAAGTCTTTCAGATTTACGTAAAAAACGTAATCGACCCCATCGGCCCAGTTCCAACAGCTTTACCGGTTACGCCTCGGCCTGTCACACCGACATTTGCACAAACCAGCACACCCAGTGTGCAACTTACGCCGTCACTGATTCCAACAGCCACATTTCCTCCATTGCCTGCGCAGGCATCCATTAAATCACCTCCTTATGAAAAGCAGACCCCCAATAACTGCGGGCCCGCAACACTATCAATGGCAATGCACATGTACGGCTGGGAGGGAGATCAAAGCGACATTTCTGACTTGATCAAACCCGTTTCGCAGGATCGCAATGTAAATCCCGAGGAACTTCGCTACTACGTCCGCACCCAGGCTGGCTGGCTCAATCTTGAATACCGTGTAGGTGGAAGCATTGAGTTGCTCAAGCGACTGCTTGCGGCAAATTATCCTGTGATGGTTGAAAGTGTCACATCCCTCAATCCTGGCGATGCGCTTGGCCCAACCGATGATCTTTGGGCTGCACATTATCTTCTGCTTACTGCCTATGATGATGCAGTGCAGGAATTTACGGTTCAGGATTCCTATCGTGGCGCGGATCTGAAAATCTCCTATTCGCAATTGGAAGAAGAATGGGAACCATTCAACAACCTCTACATGGTGATCTACTTCCCGCAGTATGAAGAGGAGATGAAAACCCTGCTCGCCTCAGACTGGGACCCGAACCTGAATCGGCAAAATACCTTGATCTCGTCCCAGGCCGCTACTGCAACCGACCCCACTGACGCCTTCGCCTGGTTCAACTACGGCAGCAACCTGACCTACTTTGAACGCTATGAAGAAGCCGCTCTCGCCTACGACAAAGCTCGTGAGATCGGCTTGCCATTACGCATGTTCCGTTATCAATTTGGGCCATTTCTTGCATATTTCCATTCTGGAAGAAATGACGACCTACTCACACTAACAGATTATGCGCGCGGTGTTACAGAAATGTCCGAAGAGACATGGTTATGGTACGGCTATGGTCTCTACCGCAAAGGTGATTATGCCGGTGCGCTCAAAGCCTGGCAAAAAGCAGACAGCATCAACCCAAAATTTTTTGAAGATCAGGCACGTAATGCCATGAAACTGGTTCAATAAAAAATGAAAAGAATCATTATTCCCCTCTTCGCACTTTTCCTCGCCGCCTGTCAATACCCGTCGACGGGCACGATGTTCACGCCGACAGTTGTACCAGTCATAGCAGCAACAATAACTCCACAAGCAACGTCAACGACTGCTCCGACTGAGATTCCATCCTCGCCTACGCCGCAAGCAACGTCCACACCTGAAACTATAAAAATTTCCCCAATGGATGGTATGACCCAACTCTTTATTCCATCTGGCACATTCATCATGGGCGGCTTGGATGTGTATCAAGAGAATGATGAAGTCCCTGCTCACGAAGTACATCTCAACGCCTTCTGGATCGACCAAGTGGAAGTGACCAATGGAATGTATAACTTGTGTGTGCAGGCAGGTTCATGCAGGCCGCCTGTGGAGGTTAGTTCCGATAATCGTGCGGAGTATTTTGGGAATCCAGAATTCCAGGATTACCCCGTTGTGCATGTGACCTGGTACGACGCGAATGTATATTGTCAATGGGCAGAGAGACGACTTCCCACCGAGGCAGAATGGGAACATGCAGCGCGCGGCGACGACAAACGTAATTTTCCATGGGGTGATGAGCCGCCGAATGAATACAATTCCAATTCACTGAATATCGTTGGCGATACATCCCGTGTAGGCTCATATGCAGAGGGAGTGAGTCCATTTGGCGCATTGGATATGGCGGGAAATGTATGGGAATGGGTGGCAGATCGTTATAAGCCAAACTATTATCAAATATCCTCTACTGAAAACCCCACCGGGCCAACGGATGATTCTGTCTTCAATGATCTACGCGTGCTACGCGGTGGTTCTTATCAGGATGATTGGGTTATTTTACGTCTTGCGAATCGCAGCTATCTTACGGGACCAAATCCATCGGCGCAGAAAACTGATGAGGCCTACTATGGGCGCAGTTCAGCGATGATCGGTTTCAGGTGCGCAGAGGATGATTAAGCAGAATCAGACTAACGGTTAAGAAAGAAGCGTTTTAGTCTTCCACAAAACTGTATCCGCCGGGCCAAGTTTTAATGAGGGAAGTCTCATCGGCTTCCTCTTCCAATTTTTTCCGCAAACGATACACAACATTCTTTAGTAAAACCACATCGCCTTCAGCCCCCCAGAGAGTCTGAATAATATCTTCGGCTGGGAAAACATAACCAGGGCGGCTCATGAGAAGATGCAGAAGTCGGAATTCAAGATTGGTGAGCTTGATCTCATGCTTGTTGGCGCCAACTGCAGAACGGTGAGATGGATCAAGGCGCAAGCGCCCGGTATGACGCGGGGTCATTGGTTCGCTCCAACTGCGGCGCGACCAGGCAATGATCTTAGCCAGGAAGATGGCGGGGCTGATCGGTTTTATAACACATTCATCCACACCGTTTTGATAGGCTTCGAGAATTTCAGGTTCGTTGTTGGACGGTAGAAAAAGCAGGATGGGGCTGGTACTTAGCGAACGGAGCTTTCGGCATAATTCCATTCGCTGGGCATGTGGGGCGTTGAGGTCAACAACGATCAAATCGGGGGTTTCCTCCATGGAGCGTTCCATGGCACGTTGAATAGAAGTTTCAAGGATGGCAACCAATCCCTTTTCACGAATGATGTACCCCCAAATGGGCGCAGTTGCATCCTGGTCACAAACAATGAAGACACGCGGGGCGTTTTGAGCTGCGGATGAAAGGTTGAGAGTGGTCATAAAATCTTTCTTGATTTTTGAAAATGATATCTTTTTTTGCGAAAAGAGCAGGGTACTAACAAAGATGTAAGTAATTGTACTTCATCAAGTCGCAGGAAGTCGTATTTTCTCACCAAAATATTACCTTTGGGGGATTAGGAAATAAGTCCTGTTTTTGTATACTCGCCATATGTTAAAACAAGGAGATGCTATGAAAAAATTATTCCCTATCCTGACAGCCCTGGCTTTATTTATCTCGGCCTGTCAACTTGGAGGCGGACAAGCCCAACCCACCGCTGTCGGCAGCTTGCCCACTGCTTTCCCGACCAATACCCCTCCCAGCCTCAACCCAACTCAAGAAGTAAGTTCAGGCGGCGAGGCCGGTTCTGAGCGCACTTCGCCTGCAGACGGAATGCCTGCTGTATACATCCCTGATGGCACCTTCCGCATGGGCGGCTTGGACAATGACGTGCAAAAAGATGAAAAACCAGCGCATGATGTAACGCTCAAGGGATTTTGGATGGACAAGCTCGAGGTGACCAACGCAATGTATGCGTTGTGCCTGGAGGCAAGTGCTTGCGATCTGCCACAGTTTTTTAAATCCCAAACCCGTGACTCCTATTTCAATAACCCAGAATTCAATGATTTTCCGGTTGTTTACGTAGGCTGGGTGCAGGCTGATAATTATTGTAAATGGGCGGGCCGCCGATTGCCCACTGAAGCGGAATGGGAACGCTCCGCCCGCGGAGATGATTACCGCACTTACCCATGGGGTGATGAATACCCGGATTCATCCCGTGGTAACTTCAATTACTTTGTTGGAGACACCACCCGCGTTGGGAGCTTCCCCGCCGGTGCAAGTCCATACGGCATTTTGGATCTGTCCGGCAATGTGGCTGAATGGGTGCATGATTACTTCGATGGCAACTATTATAGCCAGGGCGTTGGATTCAATCCGCCAGGACCAAGCGCCCGCAGCCAGTATCTCAACCGTGTTGTACGTGGCGGTACATTCCAGGATGCTTTTATTGACATTCGTCTGGCCAATCGCGCCTCTGTGAAAGGTTCAGATGTGGATGAGCCAGATCATTCATCACCAGCCTATATCGGTGAGGTTTCCCCCAAGATCGGATTCCGCTGCGCTTCAGACTAAAACTGATAGCTGATTCTCAAGCCGTCAGAGATTCTTCTCTGGCGGCTTTTTTATTTGACGCACATTATTAGCTATGGTATTATCGCGACACAAATCAATAGCCCCAATACGGCGCTCTTATCCAGAGAGGCGGAGGGAACGGCCCTACGATGCCTCGACAACCTGCCAGTAAAACGTCACCATTAGACCCTAGCTGAAAAGGTGCCAATTCCGACAGATGGATTCTGTAGATGAGAGGGCTTCATATAAATATATGTAGTTGCCCTTTCTGTTCGTCTGAAGGGGCAATTTT
>NZ_JBXMTI010000055.1:0-7128 GCF_057083605.1 Candidatus Villigracilis sp.
AAGATTAAAACGCTCAATGCCCGTACGTGAAAAGACATCAGCTAATGGGCTGTCACGTCGTTTATTTAAGGTACACAAGAGAACATCCACCCCGGCTCTCTTGAAATAAGGGATAACCGAAACTATATTACGTTCTCCACCACCCATTGCGATACTGCTTAGCATTATGAGGATTCTCATAAGAATTTATCCTGATCTGCGAAGTACCAAATCGATCTCACAAATTGCCTGAATCTGTTCTCTTATGACGCTAACGATACACGCCTTTCTCAATGATCATTTTTGCCTTTTTAATATTCCACCTAAAATCTGTAACGCCTGAACAACAACGACTCGTTCAAGCCAATATAAGACCAGCAAGTAAACACTTCCGCCAGCGATAATTCCCAATAACAATTGCAACCAGGTCACCCACTCAGACGAGACGTACATGACTGACAGAACAGCCATAACCATGATCAAGGCAGGCAGCATGGGCGTTTTCAAGGCTTCAAATAATCTACCAAATGAAATCTTGAGCATTCGAAGTGCAACTGCCAGATAGACGGTACATATCACAAATGACACAAAGACCTGCACCCAGGCGGCTGTAATAATATTTGCCGGCACTGTAACCGCCCAATACATCAAAGGTGCCAGGATAATAACCTGTAAGATCGAGATATAAGTTAATAATATGGGCCTGCCCTGGGCCTTGTAAACATCGCCAGCATTAAAACCAAGGGATATAAAAAAGGAATAGATAGCAATGGCGCGCATAACCGGCGCAGCTTCAAGCCATTTCTCTCCAAACAAAGTTAGGACAAAAGGCTCTGCCAACAGGGCCATCCCTAGCCCGATCGGAGTGGTAAACAAGGCGACATAGCGGGCAGTTTCAAGAAAACCAACGCGTAATGCTTCCTCATTATCCCTGATTTTGGTAAAAATCGGAAATATTACATTTGCAACCGTGGCGCAAAATTGAAGAATAACGAGCTCCGGTATTCGAAATGCAAGGGAATATATGCCCATCGATTCTGCTCCCAGGTAACGTCCAATAAGAAGATAATCAACGTCCTGAGCAATTACGCTGATAATATTCATTGCAACCATGGACAGTCCGAAATTCAGCAGTGAGCGGGCGAAAACAAAGCTGAACGAAAAATCAGGACGCCACTTCACTATACCCCACAAAATAATTGCCGCTACAAACGTACCTGTCAGTTGTCCAATGATTAAACTCCACGGTCCAAAGTGAAGAAACGCAAGCGTAATCGAAACCAATCCCTTGGCAATCGCCTTGAAAAACTCGGGAATAAATTTCCTGTTAAAGGCAAGTTCCTTCACCAACAAGGCCTCATGAGTGGCGCCCAACGACCCAAGCGGGAAATTAAGCCCCAATATGCGGGTTACATCCACTGCACGTGGATCATTAAAAAAGGATCCGACATAGGGCGCAATGAGCCATATTAGGATAAAGAGCGTTGTGCCTGTAGCAAGATTCAACCAAAAAGCGGTATTAACCACCCTGTCATCCTTATGATAAATCAAGGCGGCATTAATGCCGAGGTCTTTTACTGTATCTAAAAAGCCAATAATTACCAATGCATAACCGACAATACCGAAATCGACTTTTGTCAGCAACCGCGCCAGGATAATAGTACTTATAAAGATAACTAATTTTCCGCTGTAAAATGCGGCGTACATCCAACCCGCGCCCTTTACAGCAGCATTGGCGAGGTCTGAAGTTCCTTCTTCTTTTTCTAAAATCATGATTTTCTCATTTATCCAGGAGAATGGTTTACGGGGAATTTTTTCTACCGCTCACTGCCCGCAGGTATGCTTTTTTTGTCATTTCAATCTGAACAGAGAGCGAATAATCCAGCACTATCCTTTTGCGTGCCTTTTCGCCCATGCCCTTTGCAAGGTTTCCATCCTTGCACAAAGTGACAATCGCATTGCACAAGGCGGAAACATCCCCAACTGGGACAAGAAGTGCGCTTTCCTCATTTGTAACAACCTCGGGGATGCCCCCACAATTTGTGGACACGATCGGCAATCCCAGAGCCGCGGCCTCCAGCAAAGCATAGGGTATCCCTTCACTACGAGATGACATCACATACAAGTCGCTTGCTAAAAGAATATTCAGAAGCGCTGAGCGTTCAAGATAGCCCAGCAAAAAAACGGAATCATGCAAACCAAGTTCTTCAATTTGCCGCTGTAAGGATAACCGCAACTCGCCATCGCCGATGATAACTGCTTTGGCATTCTTAACTTGTTTGACAACGCGTGAAAAGGCCAGAATGAAATCGTCAAACCCTTTTGCCCAGACAAGTCTTCCCACCATTGAGCAAAGAATTGCATTACGCGGAATCCCAATCCGTTCTCGGATTTGAGATGCATCTATACTCATGGGGTCCGGGTATGCCCCAACATCCACGGCGCTTCGTATCAATTCAATAGATTCAGGTGGTACGCCATCTTCCATTAGTCCCTTACGGACGGTCTCCGATACGGCAATGAACCTGTCCACACTTCCATTGGTTAATAAATCGATGGCGTGATACAGCCGGCTTTTCCAGGAATTACCATGCTCCTGCTTGTAAGAACTATTTAAAGTTGAAACAAAAGCAACATCAACCAGCAACACCCCAAAACTTGTCCAAAACTTGGATTGTATGTTTTGGGTATCAACAACTTGAATTTCCTCCTCGCGAATGGTTTTGGCTAAACGAAAAGGTATCAAAGGGTCTGTACGAGTTTTTCCTAGAATGCTAACCCGTATTTGCTTTTCCCTGGCAAGCTGAACAACAGGGCTATTTTCAATTCCTGCAATTATGCTCCCCCAAGGGGATAAGGATTGCGCGAGCGATATCGCCCTTGTACTTGCTCCTCCATAGCGTATCGAAAGGTCAACAATAAGCGTATGGGGGGCTCTAGAATACACCGCATTTTCAGGAAACAGCTTTATGTGAGGATTATCCATTAATAAATGGCGCTAAATATCACCGCGCTCCGCGTTGCCTGAATACCACCATGGCGGTTTTGAATAATATTTTCAAATCAAACCATATGGATCTTTTTTCAATATAACGAATATCCCATTTTAACCATTCGTCAAATTCTTCCCCGCCACGCCCATAGAGTTGCCATAAACCGGTAATACCTGGCATCACATCAAGGCGTTCGGTTTGCCATAATTTATAAGATTTTGAACTCCACGAGGTTGGACGGGGGCCAACCAGACTCATATCCCCTTTCAACACATTTATAACCTGGGGTAATTCATCAAGACTTGTCTTGCGCAAGATCCTACCAATTCGGGTAACACGAGGGTCGTTTTCCATTTTCAAGGGACCGGCAAGCTCGCCACGCGAATTAAGTTTTGCCAGATTCCCCACCAGTGCATCAGCATTGGGTATCATTGATCTGAATTTTAACATTCGGAACCGTTGTCCACCCCGCCCCGTTCTCTGCTGAACAAATAAGACCGGAGCACCAGGCGATGTAAAACGGATAATAAGAGCGGTAAGCAACATTATAGGGATCCAAAGAGGTGCGGTCATCAACACAAATGTCATGTCAAAGATACGTTTGGCAGCCAAATAAGAACTTCCAGTTAGTAATCGCTTTTCTGGGTTAAATTTCTTTATCCAGTCTGCTTCTAAATTACGGGGTGAATTACTGCCAGCCATCAAATAGACCTGATAAATGAAATCTCAATCAAGGGTATTCAAAGTGCGAGCCTGGATGTGAGATTGAGAAATTCGTTTCCTGGCTGTTTGCAGCAGGTCATCGAAGGTTAGAGCCTCGTCTGGAAAAGCAGCACTCCCCCAGTCTATCTCGGCATTAAGGCCTTCCTCCACAGCCGCTTGTATCCTTTCCGCAAGGATGGAAATATTATTAGCATCAGTTTCCGGGCACAGGATGGCAAACTGTCCGTCGGAATCCCGCAAAACTATATCAGTATTTCTCGCAAGTTCGCTAAGAATCTGGCTAATTTTAGCAATGGTAAACCTTTCAAGCATATCATTTTCAAGCGCTTCGTAATGCTTCCAACCGTCCTTGACTTTTTGTTTGTCCAAACGAAACGCTAAAATAGATAATGGATGGTGGTACCGACGACTACGGGTTATTTCAGTTGCAATTACATCACGGGCAGAGCGTATGTCAACGGAACGGTTGGGGTAGGCAGTAGAAGACAAGCCATCCAAGGTCCTATCTAATTGTCCAATCCGCTTCCCTACATCATAAGCAAGTCCGGCAGATAAAGTAACGAGCAATAATTGGATTAATTGTACTTGAATGGGTCTGGTATTTTTCCAATAAAAGGCCCAAACGAGCGCATAGACTACAATCCAAAATAAGATTACGATATAGTAAGATAATTTGACTCCCTGCCTAATAAGATTCCCTGAAATAATCAGTTCAGAAAAGACAATGATTGCCACAAGTATAAAAAATACCGGGTCAAAGTCGATTACACTTTCTTGAAAGGCATCAATGTTCGCGATCCCCAAAACGATGGTTATATAAGACACCAAAATCGTAATCGACAACTTTAAGTCACTCATGAAGAATTACTCCGAATTATGAAGCGGTGATGTAATTAGTAAGATCCTATTTTCAATTTAACGTATGTGCCATATATAATATACATCTGTCATAGATAAATTTCAACAACAACACCATGATTTTAACATGAAACGTGAAAGATATTAGACTTTTCAAACTGCAATAATTTGGATCGCTCTTAAATAGTAAGAACTTCTACCATATGGCCATCCATAATACAACGAGGAAATCGATCCATGACAAAAAACCCCAAACTTTTCGACCTAAAACCGTCCATAATCACGATCTACAGTACCACATGGTGTCCGGATTGCAAGCGTGCGAAGAAATTCTTCGGGGAACATCGAGTGGAATATGAAAATATCGACATTGAGGAACACTCAGAAGGCGTACCTTTTGTGGAGAAACTTAATAACGGCGCAAGAATTATCCCAACAATTATTTTCCCGGATGGTGAGATTTTAGCGGAGCCTAGTAATGTCCAACTGGCCGAAAAGCTTGGACTCCAAACCAAAGCCAACCAGGAGTACTATGATGTGATCATCGTTGGAGGCGGGCCAGCAGGGTTAACCGCCGCGCTATACCTCGCCCGGGAAGGTTTGGAAACTCTGGTTATTGAAAAGGCGGGGCTGGGCGGACAGGCTGGCATTACCCAGACCTTGGATAACTTTCCAGGCTTTGACGAGGGTATCTCAGGCGCGGAATTCTCAGACCGACTCAGCCGGCAAGCCCGCAAATTCGGCGTGGAAATATTACAGGCGCAGGAAGTCGATGAAATCGAAAAGGACGGTCAATATCACATAGTTCACACTGGGGCGAATGCTCATTATCACTCCAAAGTCGTGCTTATCGCAACAGGCGCGCGTTATCGCCGCATGGGAATTCCAGGCGAAGATGAATTGATCGGTATTAATGTCCATTTTTGCGCAACATGCGATGGGGCATTCTACAAGGGGAAAAAAGTGCTTGTGGTCGGGGGCGGCAATAGCGGTTTTGAAGAAGGTCTCTTCCTTACAAAATTCGCATCCCAAGTTGACATTATTGTAAGCACACCGAAGCCAAAGGCAAGTAAAATATTGCAAGATAAGGTATTCAACAAAGAGAACATGAACGTATTACTTAACCATCAGATCAAAGAACTGCAGGGAAAAAACAAACTCGATGCTGTCCTTGTGGAGGATAAGAACTCGAACACCAATAAGACACTAAACTATGATGGTGTCTTTGTATTTATCGGGCTTACCCCTAACAGCGATCTATTGAAGGACAAGGCTGAACTTGACGAATTCAAGTTCATCAAAACAAAAAGCATGATGACCAGCGTACCAGGAATATTTGCAGCAGGAGATGTGCGTGCGGACGCCACAAAGCAAGCTGCCGCCGCTGTTGGAGAAGGCGCCTCTGCCGCCCTTGCCATTCGCGAATACCTAAAATCGCTTGGTGATTAAATATTTTTTCGGAGATTCCCCTTGAGCATTCTTTACAATATACGCCCGGCACAGATCACGATGTTCACCACTGAATATTGCTCTGACTGCCACCGGGCAAAAGCATTCTTTGAAGCAAACAAAATCGATTATTTAAAAGTAAGCCTGGAGGATAATGACGAGGCTACAGAATTCGTCATGTATGTGAATAAAGGCTTAAGAAGTGTGCCAACCATTATTTTCCCCGATGGTTCCGTGCTTGTGGAACCAAGGTGGGAAGAATTAAGAGAAAAAACGATACTGAAATAGATTTGCACGAATCTATCAAAAGCGAGGATGTTCGATCAAATGGGAACATCCTCGCTTTTGATTCATAATTGCAGCGGGGTATAATA
This sequence comes from Candidatus Villigracilis sp., assembly GCF_057083605.1. Taxonomy (NCBI): domain Bacteria; kingdom Bacillati; phylum Chloroflexota; class Anaerolineae; order Anaerolineales; family Candidatus Villigracilaceae; genus Candidatus Villigracilis; species Candidatus Villigracilis sp. The sequence goes on from NZ_JBXMTI010000055.1 coordinate 6,377, forward strand.
TATGTATGAAGAAGATGATCGCCTTGTTTTTTCTCGCATTCGCCCTCTCTGCGTGCGACACATGGGGAGTGCCGCCGCAACCTTTTCCGGTCTGGACGCCAATTCCATCACAGACACCGGGTATAGTGTCACCAACACCTTTAATTCTGCCGCCGCCATCCATTCAAACAATCACACCAACTATAATTCTGCTGACTCCCGTCACCCCTGTAAACACAGAAACACCATCACCAACCAATACATCGGAACCAATTCCACCGTCCCAAACATTTACGACCTTCCCTTTGCAGTCTGTCGCGGTTGAAATTCTTGGTTGCAATACAAGCCTTGACATTAGGAACGGTATGGGAGAAGTGACCAATGCATTTGTGACGGTCAAAAATAACGGGACAGTTGATCTGCCAAATTCCTGCGCTTTGCTCCGTGCCATTGACGAAGATCGAGAACACCCAGACAAGAAGCGGTGTGTCGACAATCTACCCGCACAATATCAGGTTAATTTGAAATTGACCGTTGACTCGCAGTACAAAGTGGACACGATCATTCAGGTGGATATTTCATCCAACGAAACAGTTTTGTTACGCATCGACAAACAATCGTGCAGAGATATCAGTCTCTTCGGAGGGACTCCCTCGGACGTAAATGTCATCAAGCCGATCAGTCAATAAGCGCGAAAGCTTCGTCAGTGTGGAAAAAGCTGCGAGAGGGCTGGCAGGCTAGAGGTCGGGCAAGAAGCGTTTCGCAATTAATAT
>NZ_JBXMTI010000056.1:0-5129 GCF_057083605.1 Candidatus Villigracilis sp.
ACCTACAAAGGCAAATTATTGAAGTTCTGGCCAAGGAGAAGGATCCCACGAAGCTTGGAAGTCTGTTGCCTGAAATTCTGGAGCTGACATACGAGAAGTTTTCGGCTCTGAAGAATAGAACGATTGAGTTGGAAGAGTTGATCGTTTCTCAAACCCTGAGCCGGGAATTGAATGGATACAGTGTTTTATCCCCTACGGCAATTGCAGCTCGGCAACTGCAAACACAACAGGGTATAACAGTACATAGGGGACAATGTGTGCGATTTATCTATATGGCGCAGTCACCTGGTGTCCATGCCTGGGAGTTATCTGCCAAACTGGATCCACGCGGCATCGATGTTCGTCAATACAGGGAACTTGCGTTTCGCGCGATTTATGAGGTGTTGGAACCTGTTGGCCTGAATGAGCGAGTTCTCAAGGATTGGATATTCAACGGCACCGGATATATCATGCCCACAGATCTGATCAACCCAGCCCAGCAGCGGGTAAAACAGGAATTGCCTTTGTTGGCTGACTTACGCTATTTGAGGGTTGATAAATTCTAAGAGCTGACCCAATTTGGTCCAGGAACTACCCAGTTGATGGTTCTTCTGCGACCGGAATCTCTACACCCACGCCACGCGAAGACAGGAAGCGTACAGTCCCGGCTGTCACCAGATCATACATGATGTTTACGGGGGTAGTCCCGCGACTGACGCGATTATACGCTGTTAATTAAATGAAGAAACCCCCACCGCAAAGAGAGATTTCTAGCGGAAAATCATGCTAAAAGAGACTATCTGTAACTGCTCACTTTGCATTGCACTGGATTAAGTGGTATTTTGCAGTGGAGATGAAACTGTTTGCTCAGGGCCGAATGTGGGGCAATTCTTGGTTGATCCATCTCAAACCGACTACCTTGTTGCCAAAATAATTCTCTCCATGCTATCAAATCTAGTGTGCTCCTTTTTCGGCAGTGTATCGAAGCTGTCGAATGCATGCTGTATCAGGCCGAGTCCGAAGCAGAATGTATCGCGTCTGATGTATCAGCAAACCAAGATAACGCGACCGATCGCAGATCCGGAAGGGATTCAAACACAACTTCCATGGGTTGGTCGATCCTTAGATCGATGCCGCTGACATCCGAGATTGTAAACATTAATGCATCTGCCACCTGAGCAAACCAGGCCGCGACATCAAACAATTCACCGACTAAATCTTCTAAAGACGCGTTCGCTCGGAGTTGTCTTAACAAAGCAATAAGCGCCTCCGCCAATAATGTCTCTGAGAAAGCAAAGAGGTTATTCGGCGCTGCATCTCGCTCTAAATAAGCATGCAACTCATCATCGATTCCTGGGAGGACTGCCGCGACCTCTTCGGGGGAGTAGTGAAAGGCAAATTGATTGCGAATCTTATTGCAGGCATTTTCTTTCCCGAAATAGGATCTGAGAGCTGTGAACGCTTGCTTGGCCGCATCATCGAGCTTTGGATCGTAGGTCCGCGAGAGCCCAGTCCCAAAGTATTTCCGCTCTAAAAGTCCCCACGACTCATTGAGTTTTCCCGCCAACAAACGTATGAACAAAAGCTCTAAGGTAAAGCGCGCCCGATTTTCAGCGTCGTTGCGCGCAGGAGCATTTGATGACCAATAAAGCATTTTTGCGAGCGCATTATTTTCATTGGCCGCGTGTCCCAACGCTAGATACAATGTACGTTCAAGCTCGGGCAGTTGGAGAAGTTTATCTTTATCGAGTTTTATATCAATGACTTTCATACTACTACTCCGCTTACGTGTGCTGAGGAAAATCTATTGAGCTAGGTCTAGCAGCTAGCGTTACTTGTTGATGGCTGGGATCCAATCAAGTTGATCAGATGGAATTAGGTTGAGCGTAATGTACTCCTTTTTCGCCTGGCGAGTTTCCCTGCCGGACACACACTGTGTTGGGCGGCCTTTAACGCTTGTTATCAGAACGTCCCAATAATAGTTCTATAGGATGTCCAAGTCTATATTCAATGAATGAACTTTGGAATGTTGGTATCCTATCAATTCCACAAGCAGTAAGAAGGACCCCATCAAATGTTATGCCTAAGTCTGGTTTTGGCATAGGTCTTAATGCCTTTGCCAATTGCCAGTCATTTCCAAGCAAGAAATTCACCATAAGCAGGTTGGGATGTTTTTGCAGAAGCTCATTTGCTGAAGTCTTATTGCTGAGTATTTCCTTGAGTGCGATTTTCAAGAAAGACGTTGGGTCACCTGCAGAAGTGAGAATTTGCTTTAACTCGAAATTGTGATCAACTGCATCCTGATTCTCCAAATAAACATAGAAATTTTTAGCTCCTGAGGGGATAGGCAATTCCAAAGGACTCTGTTGTTGAACCTCTCTTAATTTGTAGGGCAGAAACGATGGATTAAGATATGGCTCGAATAAATTATCTAAAAATACTTCAATTTCATTGTTCTTGGGTAAGGAAAACTTCAAACATGGAACGTGCTCTGCCTTGATTTGTGGGTGAATGCAACTGAATAGCTCACCAATAAACTCTTCAAGAGCAAATGATTTGCGATAAGTGGTACATTCAGCGAAAAAAGACGCCGAATCTACCGATACTTGAATATCAGGTCCAGTCTTTTTCCATTCTGTTTTTAAGCCAAGATGATCGGCAAAAAATGTTGCTGTCTGTAATTCCCAAATGAAACCCCAGAACTTATCAAACTCGCAACCTCCGGGGACACGACTTTCTTTATCCCATCCTGGCAAACCTGTGCTAATCTCAAGTAGTTTATCGAAGAATTCAAACAATCCTTCGTCTTCCCATGTCCCAAGTCTCCAGCTCAGGTAATGGCAATAAAAGGGAGGTCTTTCTGAGCATTCTTGTAATTTTTTAATTGGGAATATCTTACCGATGTGTTTATAACGGTCAAGACGCTCTCTCGCTCTTTGCCAATTGAGATATCGCTTTATGAAAGTTAAGTGAGCCGGTTCTCTCATCGCTTTATAATTTAGGCAACGGTTTGGGTTAGTTACTGATAGATTGGACAAGACTAGGTCGTTTTGACGGAATCAAGTTTACGTCCAGTGTAAGTCCTTTTTAGCGCGGCCAACCTCGCCAGTCGATTGCATGCTTTGTCGGGCGACAGCCTCATCAGGACATTTGGGTAAGCCTATTGAGCACCCTTGTTGCTGTACATTCAGGCTATTTATGAGATAAGCTGTTCAATAGTCTCAAGCTCATCGGCGACCTGTGTACAAACGTACCGAAAATGATTGCCGAACGTTTCGTGCTCCATGAGTGCATCCTGCGCAAGTTGCTCAGCTTCACTGCCGCTAGCATGCCCCTTGGCTTTTGAGCGCAAGAGCTGGATGGTTCGCAAGCTAATTAGCTTCCTACCCTCGCCAGATGTGTCACCCTTGTTAAGAAGTTTTTCGAGCAACGCAATTGTTCCATCATCCTTTTCGTATGGAACTTGCGCCGTATTGAGCTTCACGCGGATAAGCTTCGTCTCAAATCCTTCTACCACTAGTTTCGCCAAGTCCATGAATGCTTCGGCCCACTCGTCGCGGCTGTCGGTCAAAGGTGTATTAACGCGATCAAGTAGCTTCTCGTCCCGAAGAGTCCACCATGTAACTTTGTCACTGTGCCAACGCCGAACAATAGACAGAACTTTGCGCAACGGTTCCATAAAGGTAACCCACTCGCCTTTGAAATCGTTGATGAAGGCACGTTTGGAAATACTCGCCTTTGGCGGTTCGTTGAAAGAAAGCCAATGCAACTGCTCCTCGTAAGGAAGGCGACGTAGGTAACATATATAGGCATGCACCTGGCCTGCTTCATTGACATCGATTCCTTCTAGGTGCCACGCTGCCCGGCACGAAACATCCCGCTCGCCTACTGTGTACTTGTCTCGGTCTGCCTTGTACTTCAGAAGAACCTCGGGTCTGAAAAAAGCAGGTGATAGCTCGAAAGGCAATGAGTTACCCTCTGCATTGAAATAGTTTGCCGTGGCACTCGGCTCAGTCGAGACTCTGGCAATGCAACCGTTGCGCCAGTCATAGGCAATAAATTCAACATACTTTTTGTTCTTCTGTCCAAACCACCCACTGGTCATATCAGCGAAGACATTCTTTTCTGGGCGGCGCGGGCGAATGATCTGGACTCCGCGCGTGTAAGAGGCATAGTTCGGCATAACTTTCTGATGATAGAAGAAGTGATCCGAGTCATAGAAATTCTGTGGCGGTTCGTCTGACCAACCATTGAATCCTAATTTTCGGAACAAAGTAAAATCGAACATCCTCACCAGCGACGCATTGGATGCTGTCAGATACTTTTCCAGCGGTTCCCATATAAAGGACACAAGAGTTAGATTGCTTCCTTTGTCTTCGCGAGTAGTAATGGAAACTACAGGCTCAAGATCGCCATAATCATTGAAGCGGCAATAGGCTCGCTTTTCAGGACGCCAGTGGATCTCACATAGATGCGCATACTCCTGGTGCAGCTCGTAGTAAGTACGTCCTGGCCCGGTCCAACCCTCAAAGGTCCGCGCGAAGATCAATTGCACGGCATTCTCTAGCGTTTTGGCGCCGGTTCCACTCGATCCCCGTTCGATCCATACATCCTCACGCCCTCCTCCCCATACGTAACTAGCGATCGAATTGTAGGGGTTCAAACTCCAACCCATAAGGTCGTCCTGATCAATCGGCGAAAGGCTGGTATTCGGCACAACCACCGAGTGGACGAAGGTATACTCGCCCGACGCATAGATAACAAGTTCATTAGTCCATGCGTTTTCCTGCAGGAATGCCAGATGCGCTTTCGCGTCTAACCAATCTGAAAATGCGTGAGAATCTACTGGCACTTCGTCTAGCTTGGTGATCGACTCTATCAGTTTCTTGTGTTCGTAATTGTGCAACTGTTCTCTCCTGTCGCTTGGACTGGGTTCACCAAGGCGAGATTGCTAGCTCTTCCTACGTGGCACCGTTGCGGTAGGTAGCTGCCCTCCCCCCTCACAGATCCTGGCGTGCGGAATTATCGCACCGGGCTCTTCAGAGATACTCGCTTCTGTATGATAACCTAGTTAACTCAATGTGCAAGTTTTGCGAAACTCAAGTAAGGAAGATTTTCCTGAGCACAGAAGAAAACGGCTAGGGTATGGC
>NZ_JBXMTI010000057.1:0-8028 GCF_057083605.1 Candidatus Villigracilis sp.
GTACAGGAATTTCTGGCAATTGCAATATTTTGGGTCATCACTCTAGCCATATTACCATGACGAGTTTACGAAAAATCTCTCAAATTGTTGAAGCGCGGCAGGACGGTGTTGATCTGGGCGGCGCGCATTTCCTCGGCGGTCTCTGCGCCTGCGGTGTTGGTCTTGAGCCAGAAACTGCCGAAGTCGTCCAGTTCCACGATGTTGCCTTTGGCCAGTTCCCTGGGTACGAATGACTCAATGGCGGCGACGATGTCGGTGGTGGTAAGGGTGGACATCTGCGAAGCCTGCTCCGCCAGTTCGCGCAGGGTCAGGCGACCGCTGGATTGAATGGAGGGGTAGAACTTCTTAGCGTTATAGGGTTGCCACCGTTGTCACCTTGCCCCGACAGGGTTTTTTGGGTACGATTGAACTCATCACACCGGAGACCCCACACACACATGCCCACCCTCAATTGGATCGGTAAAGACGCCGTTGTAAACCACCACAAGGAAGTACCCTTCCGCCTGCTCAAGCCCATTGACAAGTTATCCGTGGGCAATGATTCAGGGAATTTGCTCGTGCAAGGCGACAATCTCGAAGCCTTGAAAGCCCTACTCCCCTACTATGCGGGACAAGTGAAGTGCATTTACATTGACCCGCCCTACAATACGGGTGAAGAAGGTTGGACGTATAACGATAAGGTGAATAGCCCTGAAATAAAAGGATGGTTGGGAAATGTTGTAGGCAGGGAAAATGAGGATATGACACGCCATGATAAGTGGCTGTGTATGATGTATCCACGATTAACATTGTTATGGGAATTCCTAAGAGATGACGGGGTTTTGTTTGTGAGCATTGACGAATTTGAAATGGCAAACTTACGCTTGTTATTGCATGAAATATTCGGCTATGCTAATGACATAGGATGTTTGGTCTGGAAACGGCGCAGTTCTTCCGCAATGAGCGGAACTCCTCTCTCAGTAGACCATGAGTATGTTCTAGTGTTTGCTAAAGACAAAAACAAAATAAATCTTTATGGACTTGAAAAAGGCATTGAAAATTATCCATATCAGGATAAAAAGGGCTTCTATGCTAGTACAGATTTAACTGTTGGAATGGGCAAAGATGCAAGACCTGGTCAGTTTTACTCAATTACCAATCCAAAAACCGGAAAGGTTTATAAACCAAATCCTGAAAGAGTTTGGCGCTTTTATCCGGAGACGATGAATAAAGTCATTGAAGCTGGTTTAATAATCTGGCCAGATGAACAAGACAGTAATATGCAACGTCCGAGATACAAGACTTATTATGACCCTCAGAACTTAAAGCCAACACCTGTTTCAAGTTGGATCGAATCTTCTGGTGCAAACACAAAAGAGCTATCTGCTGAAGAAGCAGAATATGATCTTGCCATATTGACAACAGGTATGAATCAAGAAGGTGGCAAACTTCTTCAAAAAATCTTTGGAACAAAAACGTTTTCCTACCCTAAACCTGTAAGTCTTGTTATGTCACTTGTTCGAGCAGCGACAAGGAGCGATGATCTTGTTTTGGATTCATTTGCAGGAAGTGGCACAACGGGTCAGACTGTCTTACAACTGAATAAGGAAGATAGCGGTAACCGCCGCTTTATTCTGGTTGAAGTGGATAATGACATTGCTAAAACTATCACAGCCGAACGCTTAAAGCGTGTGATAGAAGGCTACAATTACAAAGATACCAAGGGCAAGAAAAAGAAGGAAAAAGGTCTCGGTGGTGGCTTCCGCTACTGTGAATTAGGCGTAACCTTGTTCGATGCTGATGGTCAAATCCGTGAGGAAGTGAAATACAACGATCTGGCGCAACATGTTTACTTCGTTGAAACAGGGCAGCCGTTGGCGAAGAATGCTAAAAAGCATTTTCCTTTGCTGGGTGTTTACAATGATACAGCCGTCTATTTGCTCTACAATGGAATTTTGAAAGACAAGAAAGCCAACGGCGGTAATGTGCTTACTCGTTCTATACTCCAATCTCTGCCAAAACATGCAGGTTCCAAGATTATTTATGGAACAGGCTGCTTGTTGAGCGAGGAGAAGCTCCGGGAATTGGGTATCACGTTCCGTCAGATCCCGTATGAGGTGAAGAGCTCTTAGTGTCATTGCGAGGAGCCCGTAGGGCGACGAAGCAATCTCCCAATAACCAGGGGATTGCTTCGTCGGGACCCCGAAAAAGCATCGGGGCAGGCGAGCGCCCTCCTCGCAATGACACTATAGATAGGATGTAATCATGTCAAACCGAGAATACTGCGTTTACATCATGACCAATACTCACAATACGGTTCTTTATACAGGTGTTACCAATAACCTTCAACGCAGAGTTCTCGAACATAAGTCAGGTGAAGGAAGCAGTTTTACTAAAAAGTACAACATAACGAAACTGGTATATGTTGAAAACGGTGATGATATCAATAGCGCCATTGCCCGTGAGAAGCAAATCAAAGCAGGTTCGAGAAAGAAGAAAATTGCTTTGATTGAAAGCCTCAATTCTGAATGGAAAGATTTATTTGAGGAATATTATGGAAGTGTCACTGTGAGCGACAGCGAAGCAGTCTCCTCGCAACAGGAGATTGCTTCGCCAAAGAACGGTTCGCAATGACACCTTGACGAGGAGATTGCTTCGGGCGAAAGAGCACCGCCCTCGCAATGACACTACATAGGTAAATTATGGAACTCAAAGAGTATCAAAAGCGTACGCTCAAAACACTGCGGGAATTCTTTCAAGCCTGCCTGCGGTTCGGGAAACCACACCTGGCTTTTTCCGATATCTCCATCGAGCGCTTTGGCTTGAGTGTTCCCTACCTCCCAGCGCCCGAATTAGCCCAGGTGCCTTATGTGTGTCTGCGCCTGCCAACGGGCGGCGGTAAAACACTCGTTGCCGCACACTCCATCGCGGTTGCCAAAACCGAATACCTGCACACCGAAGAGCCGTTGATCCTGTGGCTCGTTCCCTCCAATACCATCCGTGAGCAAACCCTCAAAGCCCTGCGTAATCGCCAGCATCCCTATCGTAAGGCAATAGAAACTGCTGGGAGCAATGTCACCGTGTTGGATATTGGCGAAGCCTTATCCGTCCAATCTTCCCAACTGCACGGCGTCACGATCATCGTCTCAACTATGCAAGCCTTTCGTGTGGAGGAGACAGAAGGACGCAAAGTCTACGAACAAAACGGTTCGCTTATGGGACACTTCCCCGCTGCGCTTCAACCTGCCCTTTTGGCTGGTCTTGAAAAACTGGAAGATGGCTCCCCCGTTTATTCGCTCGCCAACGTGCTGGCTTTGCATCGTCCGCTGGTGATTGTGGATGAAGCCCACAACGCCCGCACCGACCTTTCATTTGCCACGCTAAAGCGATTCGCGCCCTCCGCTATTTTGGAATTCACCGCAACGCCCGATACCGAAGATTACCCCAGCAACGTTTTGCATACCGTCTCTGCCGCAGAACTCAAAGCCGAAGGGATGATCAAACTTCCGATTTATTTGGAAACCCAACAGGATTGGCGTGTTGCCATTTCACAGGCAATCGCCAAACGCAACGAACTCGAAGCCATTGCACGCGCCGAACGCTCTGAAACTGGCGAATACCTCCGCCCGATTGTGCTGCTGCAGGCGCAACCCAAACGTGGCACGAACCCGGTCACCGTGGAAGTGGTGAAAGAATGTTTGCTCAAAGATAATCAAATCCCTGCAGAGCAAATTGCCATTGCCACAGGTGATAACTACGAGATTACGAATATTGATTTATTCGCGCCTGAATGTCCCATCCGCTACATCCTCACGGTACAAGCCCTGCGGGAAGGCTGGGATTGTTCCTTTGCTTATATTCTTTGCACGGTTGCCGAACAAGTTGGCGCAACCGCGGTAGAACAAATCCTGGGTCGAGTCCTGCGCCAACCCAATGCGCAAGCGAAGCAACACCCTGAACTCAATCGTGCATACGCCTTTGCCACTTCCCTGCACTTTGCGAACACTGCCAGCAATTTAGCCGATGCACTCATTCAAAATGGCTTTGAGAGAACAGAAGTAAAAGACCTCATTTACTATGCTCAACAACAGGCGCTGGCGGACACTGGTTATTGGTTTGGTCAGGATGACGACGAGACAACCGCTGAAACACCCCAGACCGAACAAATCGTTACACCCTCGCAACAAGCCACGCCATTCTCGATTCCTAAGTTAGCCGTGGATATGGGCGATTTCCTTGAACAATTCGACGATAGTTTCCTTGATGAAGCTTCCCTCAATTTAGCCAAACAAGACCCTTATCTTTCCGAGGCAGACTTTCCCAAAGATGCTCCCACGGGCATCAGCGTCGAACTGGATATTGATGAAAAAGGCAAAGTCTCATCGAATTTCATTACTGATCTGCATGCGCAGAATTTCCTGCTCGCGTCCGATCAGAAGGTCACAAAAGAGGTGCTTGCGAACTGGCTCGACCAGAACATTCCACACCGGGATGTGCCGCACGAAGAATCGCATATCTTCTTCCTCGGCATGGTCGAACGCCTGCTCGAAAAGCGTCGCTGGACATTGGGCGAACTATGGCGCGAGAAATACCGCCTCAAAGAAGCCGCCCGCAAGAAAGTGGATGGCATCCGTAAATCTGTAAAATCAGATGTATTTCAGAAAACCTTGTTCTCCACAACTGAATACGAAATAGTTGTCACACCTGATTTACTTTTCACCTTTGACCCTGAAGAATATCCCTACCCGCCTAACTCCTTATTCGAAGGGCGACACAAATTCAAGAAGCATTACTACAAAGTGGTTGGCGATATGAAAGCTGAAGGCGAAGAATTCCAATGCGCCCAACTGCTCGATAACCATCCCAAAGTCAAACGCTGGGTGCGCAACCTCGAAGGTCGCCCGGGACATGCCTTCTGGCTCCAAACCTCCACCGATCGTTTCTACCCTGATTTTGTCTGTGAGTTAACCGATGGGCGCTTTCTCGTCGTCGAATACAAAGGCTTCGACCGCTGGAGCGATGATGACTCAAAAGAAAAGCGTGTCATCGGTCAGGTCTGGGAAGACAAGAGCGCTGGGCAATGTCTCTTTAGCATGCCCCAGGGACCGGACTGGAATGCGATAATGGCGAAGCTGGGATAATATAAAGTCAAGAATACGGATTGTGGAAGGGAAAAACAGGCATGACAAGAAAGTCAAAGAGCAACAAAGAAAATTCTGCCGTTACTGCCGCCAAGATTACTGCAATTGCAGCCGTACTCGTTGCGATTATCGCCTTGGGCACCCCGTTCGCTGAACGTATGGCCAGTACTCTTTTCCCAACCACCACCAATATCGCATCGCCCACCAGCACACTACAGCCAGCTGAAACACGGACATTTACCCCGGTCTCGACCTTTACCGTACAACCAACTACAACAGACACCTTAACACCAGCGCCCACTGCCATTCCAATTACCGAGACTTCCAGCGCCTCGCCCACTTCTGATTTAGCTTGCATCGGGTGGGAATTCAACACGAACGGTGATCGCGAAGGATGGCAGGTCAACCTAAGGGTGAATAACCTTAGAGCCGTGGACGGGGCATTGCGAGGTGAGTTTAATAGATTTGATCCGAGTATCCTCAGTCCACAAAACCTGAATATCGACACCTCAAAATATACGGTGCTGGCAATTGGCTATGACATCTCAGCCGATGAGATAAACGGTCAAGTGATGTGGAATCCTGAAAACAATAAAAACTTCATAGGCGAAAGGCATATGTTATATGGTCTCCTGACGAATAGCGGATGGCAAACCATCAACATTGACCTCACTGATGACGCCGACTGGATTTCTACCCCTGTCGTCAACACGCTACGAATCGACCCTGTACACAACGCAACTTCAGGTACCTTTGCATACGATTACATCAGGCTTTGTCCTTAATTTCAAATGAAATATCAGGTCTGGGCAGGCGGCTGAGGGGCTCGTTAGCGGCTCTGGATCAGATTGGCTATTGCCAGCAGCAGTCGGAGTCATTCGCAATAATTAAATCGATCGAGGAAAGAGGTGGAGAAATGCAAACCAAAAAGCGACCTACAAAAAACGCCAATTCTCAGTCAGGAGAGATGGTCCGACTTATTATTGGCGTCGGTGGCGTGCTGGGTTTAATCCTTGGTCTGCTCGGAACATTTATCGGTATTGTTGAATGGCCGCTGGAAAGAAAGCTGATACTTGGAGGGCTGGTACTCCTGGTCTTGCTGATCGTAGAAATCCTCTTCTGGAACCAAAGGCGCAAGCGCCAGACGACCCAAAAGCTGCCGTGGCTGATCAGTCTCTTTGTGGATGTGACAAAAGAGTTGGATCCCGACGCAAAAAAAGTTTTGAACAAGGAGAGGGTTTTCCAAACACTCAGATGGACATTTAGCAGCTTGCTTGTAACCATACTGTTTGCATCGGGACTCGGTCTAGGTGAAAAAACGCTAAGAAATTTGATCGACCCTCCTGCACTGACACCGACTTTTACCCAGACACCGTCCAATACTGCGAGTCCCACCATTACATTTACTTTCACCCCAATCCCCACTGCCACTCCGAAAGAGCAGGGCATTTACTACATGTTCGTCCTGGATGCCTCCCTGCGAATGACCGAATCCTTTGAAGTGCAATCCAAATGGGATTCTGCGCTGCGAGCGGTTGACTCTCTTCTGGTGGGGCTTGAAGGCGGAGCCAATTTTGGGTTGGTGGCGATTGGCGGTGCGCCAAATGCAGGAATTTCAAATCCGTGTGAAGCACCGGAAGGCGTGACCGTGCCTTTTACCAGCCGGGAGGCTGTGGGTGCGCAGGTCGGTCAACTGCAACCGGGCGGCGGGGGTTCGCTTTACAAAGCCTTTGTCCTGGCCAGGAATCAATTCACCAACCTGCCAGAGAACTCGGTCAAAACGCTGATTTACATCACCGGTTCCGAAGATAATTGTGAGGGGCATGATGAGTGGGAAGAACTGGCACGATATTTCGAGATCACTGAGAACACTGCCGGGTTGAACATTTATAGCGAGATCATTATCATCGATGACAAAAACGGCATAAAGACTCAAACGATCGCTGAACGCCTCAGCAGTATCTCAGAACAGGTCAACGCCCAGGCGCCACAGACGGTTTTTCAGTTATTGCAATCCAATACCACGGTGATTAATAATGTGACGAATTACGTCAATACCACGATTGCCGCCCAACCCACAAACCCGCCGACGATCACCCCCACAGCCAGCCGCACCAACACGCCGCGACCGGGTGAAACCATCATCATCCCGCCAACTGAACCTCCCACGTTAACACCAACCAATACGCCAACCTTTACTCCTACCAGTACGAAAACAGTTACCCCCAGCATTACGCCACTACCACCGTTTATCTGTCAATCTACAAGTCCATACATTGACACTGCCTCCTTTGGCGGCTCCGCCTGGATCAATGCGCCAGCCCCTTGTACAACCGGCATTACAGCCGGCGATCCTATTTCTGCAAGTGGTGGGTATACCGACCTACCACCCAATACGATCATTTGGATATTTGTGTACCCTCCGAATGGACCTTTTTACCCGCAATCGCCGAATGCCTGTGGAGGGTCACCTTCCCCATATCCGGTGCAAGGAGGCGGAGGCTGGAGTGTGCCTGTTTATTTTGGGAATTTGGGTGAATCTTCAAAATCATATGATCTGGTTGTCATGGTCACCGACCAGGCCGGGAGTGATTACATCGGTCAAAAGCTGTTTCAGGATTGCTCCAATGGAGTCTATGATGGGATCAGTGCTGGTGAGTTAGCTGGAATTAACATCACGACAAAAGCAGTGCTCACGGTGCAGACGCGGTAAAAACACAGTGATTCGACCCTCCGAAATCAGCGAACCGCATACTTTTCCATAAAAATGCCTCGCCCCGAAAACGGGGCGAGGCAAAGCTTTCGGACCGCGCCTAATTCTTCTTGTTGGTCTCGATCTGTTCGATGAAGCGCGTGACCTCTTTTTCGGCCTGTTCACGGGTGTACCCGTAGCGCTCCTGCACCAGGC
>NZ_JBXMTI010000058.1:0-15267 GCF_057083605.1 Candidatus Villigracilis sp.
GTGTGCTCTTCCGATCTCACCGCGCTACACATTTAATAATCCCTGTAATTTGGATCGTTTTGAGCGTTCTCGCTGCATCAACAGTGCCGCCTGCACCTATACAGATGTATACATCCAAACAGGTCCATAACGGTATCTCCACTACAGTGATACCATCTATATTAGTGTATACTTTTATTGTATTTTAATCTTTGGCCAACTATAAAAGCTTATTCGGTCAAATTGTTAGATGAGCCAAAGTTAGTTGGCTTAATGTAATCAACATCGATGATTATTTATATCGAAGTAGCCGGATGCACAAACACTTGTCGTCATTGCAGTGCCAATGGGCATTTGCCACATGGGGATTTCTTTACGCTCGATGAACTTCAGACATTCAAGAAAGATTGGGGCCCACTAACGATCTATTATGAACCAACAGCCTACTCCGCTTTTCCTGAAGTATATGATGAAAGCATCGCAGTTAAGCATGGTGGTTGGCTGGTCACCAATGGATTTGGATTGGCAAGGAGGAAAGACCATGCGAAAGTGTTCGAGAAAATGTCCAAGATCGGAATACACACAGTTGCTTTCACCCTGCACGGTTTGCGAGAGCATCATGATTGGTTTGTCTGCCGGGAAGGGGCATTTGACGACATCTTGCTAGCAACCCGCCGGGCAAAAGCAGCCGGATTTCAACCCAACTGGCAGATTTTTGTCGACCGAAAAGGGGTTGCTGATTTGCCTACATTGGTTGAGATGGCAATGAGAGAATGCGAAACATCGCCACAACTTAGTATTCCCGCTCATCGCGTGGGAGGACGTTTATGGCACTTTGAACCTTTCAGGCCAACGCTGAAGGATATCCACAGGTGGCGTATTCACCAATTGGTCGATGATCCGAGTAAAAATAGCCTGACCAATCCAGAAGCATTGACAACCGCAGCATGGATTGAGAGATGGAAGAAAAAACCTGACGTCGACGAGTTCAAACATATTTTTGAGCCACGTTCATGGCCACCTCCTCTGTCTTACGAGAGTTTGTCCCTTTGCATTCGAAGGGACAAAGAGGTTTTTCTTGATCCAATGTGTTCGTCACCTATCCACCTTGGGCACCTCTCGGAAGGCAAGGATACACTTCTTGGCAAAGTTACAAGCATGCCAGCCCCAGCTTATGTGGGCCTAACCCCATATGAGGTGATGTTTTCGGTGGAAGAGCAAGAGCAGTTGCATCCTTATGGCATGAGCGTACGCTACAAGGCAATTTCAAAAGCCAGACTTTACAAACGAGATACCAGCCAAAACAATATTATTAAGCACTTCTAATACTTGGCACAGTGGTTTGTGAAACAGTTCATTTCCTCCTTTGGCGAAGTAGCGCGGTAGGGAATACCCTTCCCTACCGCGCTACACATTTAAATACAACTCCTTCCCCTGCTGCACTATTTGTTATATCAGAGTCAGAACCGTCCAGATCACCATCAGGACGAACGGCAAATTCAAACCAACCGACACACCTAACAACAAGGCAAACGCCCAGCCAAGACACAACGTAGCGATGCTTCCTTTTGAAATATTCATTGTTGATTCTCCTTTTCAATCATTATTAAAGGACAGTATTAAATTCTTATTCTTGTGTGGGCAGAAGCACGGTGAACGTAGAGCCTACACCCGTAGTCGATTCCACCCATACACGCCCCTGATGACTATCCACAATGGATTTAACGATGGCCAGCCCCAGCCCTGAACCATCCACAGTGTCCGGGGCATTTGAAGCGCGGTAAAACTTTTCGAATACGCGGTTTTGTTCTTCGGGCAAAATGCCCGGGCCTGTATCCTCCACTTTGAGAATGATCTGTTTATCCTGCATCGACATGTGAACCCGAATACTACCGCCGTCCGGCGTATATTTAATCGCATTGCCAACAAGGTTATCCAGCATTTGCCGAATACGGATGGGGTTGACGCGTATGGGCTGTAAATTCCCTGCAATATCTGTTGTAAGGCTGAGACTCTTTTTCTTTATTTGTGCATCGAACATATCAAGCGTGTATTTCAGCACACCCTCAAGCTGTACAAACTCGCGTCGTGTATCAAAGCCCGCTTCCAGGCGGCCAAGATCAAGCAAGTCATTGACCAGTGATGTAACGTGCTGAACGCTCCCCTGCAGGCGGCGCAAAAATTCCTGTTGATTTTCGTTTAGTGGGCCCGTGCGCTCAACCAATTCCGTGTAACCGAGAATGGCGGTTAGAGGAGAGCGCAGGTCATGCGAAACCGTATGGATAAAATCACTTTTCAGGCGGTCAAGTTCCTTGAGATATGAAATATCCTGCATGGTGACCGCCGCGCCAATTCTGGGAATGGGCGTATATTGAGCATTGAATACACGGCCATCGTCAAAATTGATCTCATGGTATTTCAAGGGGCCGTCCACGGAGCGGGAGAGCAAGGCAAGCAAATCCGCATTGGCAATAACGTCCTTGAGCTGCCTGCCATTCACAACGTCTTCACCCAGGCTGAAAATATCCCGTATGGCGCGGTTCACAAACAGGATGGCCTGGTTTTCGTCCATGACGATCACACCATCCTGAATGTTCGCGATGATCGCTTCCAGCTTGGTGCGCTCGGCTTCAGAGATCTTGGCCTTTTGCGCCAGCGATGAGGTGGTGCGATTCACTTCATGGCGCAGCCAATCCCCCAGTTTTCTGGCGCGCGCCAGGCTTTTATTCACTTCATCCACAATATCAGCCATTTTGAGCGGAGGATAAAGATAACCGCTCAAACCCGTCCTGAGCGCAGATTTCGCGACCCCTGTTGTATCTTGGTCTGCGTATAAAATGATCGGCAACGTGGGGAAACGTTCAAGCATATCACTTGAAATAGACAAGCCATCCTGGTCGGCAAATTTCTCGCCGATGATTATTAATCCAGGAATGGCTTCCTGCACAGATTTTTCCAACCCTGCGCGATGTTGGGCAATTGCCACCTCAAAGTCCGCTGCGCGCAAAGTCCGTTCCATTAAATCCAGAATCGGGGATGGATTCAGCGCGAGTAAAATGAGGGTCTGTTTTGCCATGTGATCGATATTGTATTTTTATTTTTTGGGAGCTACTGTCTTTTCGGAGGAGCTTGCAAGGCGTTGTAATGAGGATTGTACAGATTCGAGTGCTTTTCTCTGTTCATCGTTGAGCATGCCGGGCATTTCAGTCAATACCAGGTTAAGTGGATACTTGGCGGCCTGTAATTCACTCTGGATCGCCTCGCGTATTGATTCAAGAGCGGCATATCTTTGTTTTTCTGCGACCCGTGCATTTTCAGCAGTCTGTTCCAGAGCGCGGAACAAGCGTGCATTCACGAGGGAAATGGATGCGTAATCCGCCATGGCAGCCAGCAGAGTTTGCGCATCACGCGAGAATTCATGCTCTTTCTTCCGCACCACGATCAATAAGCCGATCACCTCGCTTTGTATCTTGATCGGGACAACGCCCACCGATTTACCCAATGAAGCCAGTTTAAACTTCTGCATGGGAGAGCCATTCATGAAGAGGCTCTCACCTGAAAGCGCCACCAAAGAACTGATGCCATCATCCACAGTTTGGTTCATTTTCTTCGCCCAGGCTTCAGGCAGGTTACGTTGCGCACGAAGGATATAAGCGTTATTACGATCTTCGCGCAGCATCAGCCAACCCATATCAGCTTCAGCTAATTGTAAGGCGCTCTCAAGAATACGGTCTAATAACAAACGCTGATCCGTGATCGAAACCACTGCTTTGGCGGTGGAGAGGACAGTGGTCAGATCCCGCAGGCGTCGGTGCAGCTCATCATTCGTCGCCTTGAGTTGGCGGTCCAACTTGTGGCGTTCACGGGCCTCCTGGGTCTGGCGCAGCGAACGTTCAACAATGGAAACCACCTCAGCATCACGCACAGGCCAAAAGATCACATCTGTGGCGCCAAGACGAAAAGCTTGAATCGCATCGGCCTCCTGCCCTTTTTCGGCGATCACGATCAGGGGCGATTTCACGCCTTGTGAATTCAATGCGGCCAGCAGGTCTTTTCCGCTCAGGCCGGGCAGATTTAGATTTGCAAGGATCAGGTCCGGGGGAGTCTGAACCGCGCGCTTGAGTGCAGAAGACGCATCGCCCACAACCGTCACTTGATAGCCAAGCGGTTGAAGCGACTGTCTGCCGATCAGGTCAGCAATATCGGGATCACTTTCAACAATAAAAATTTGTTCCCCGGGGGGCATATTTACGGTTTTCCTTGGCAAGATTCTATCACCTTTTCGAGTACAATTTTGGTCATGAACTGCTACATTTACATGATAAACCACATTGAATTATTTCATTAAAAATGCAGCACCAGCCTTACATTCCAGGATTGAAACCCGCAGACCCGGGGCCGCTCTCGCGGTTTTTACCTCCGCTTGAAGAGGGAGTGATCTCCGCCTGGCTCTCGCTTCAATCCCTAACTGGTAATTGGTTGCTCGACCCATTCGGATTCTCACCGCGACTTGTGCTCGAAACCGCGCTAAGTGGGTATCGCGTGCTGGTGACAGCGAACAACCCGATCACGCGCTTCCTGCTCGAGACCTTCGCCAACCCGCCACCCGAATCAGAATTCATCGCCGCGCTAGCTGACCTTGGCGCAGTTAAAAAAGGGGAGGAGCGACTCGAGTATCATTTTCAATCCCTTTACTTCACAACCTGCGAAAATTGCAAACAACAGATCCAGGCACATAGCTTCTTATGGCACAAAGGAGAGGATGCACCCTACGCCCGCATCTATGAATGCAAACATTGCGGTGACTCTGGCGAACGCCTCGCAACAGAAGAGGATGTGGAACGCGCAAAGAAAATCGCCGCTACAGATGGTTTGCATCGTTCGCGTGCATTTGAACGAGTGGTGTCTCTAAAAGATGAAGACCGCAATTATGCAGAAGAGGCAATTCAGCATTATCTGCCGCGTCCATTGTATGTGTTGACAACGATCATTAACCGCCTCGATAGTTTGAATTTACATCCCGAACGAAAACGCGCCTTGACTTCTCTCGTGTTATTGGCGTGCGATGCGGGCAACACGCTCTGGGCACATCCATCTGAAAGACCGAGGCCAAAACAATTAAGCACACCGAATCAATTCCGCGAGCATAATGTGTGGATGATGCTCGAGCGTGGATTAAGTCTTTTTACCGGAGCAGGTTCAACGGTCCCATGTGAGGCGTGGCCTAAAAAGATTCCAGAAAGCGGTGGGATCTGCATCTATGAAGGCCGTCTCAGGGACCTGGCGCGTGAAGTCAAAAGAGAGATTCCGATTGCGGCGGTGATCGGGTCAGTGCCGCGTCCGAACCAGGCATTTTGGACTCTATCAGCGTTGTGGGCGGGCTGGTTATGGGGCAATGACGCAGTGGAACCTTATAAGAATGCTTTACGGCGCCGACGTTATGATTTTGCCTGGAATGCGACTGCGCTTCACACCATGTTCACTCACTTGAATAATTTGCTAGCAGATGGCGTGCCGATGTTTGGTTTGATTCCCGAGCCTGAGCCTGCATTTATGACTTCAGCATTTACTGCCGCGCAAGCCGCGGGCTTCGAATTGCAAAGCGTGGCCATGCGCACCGAACACGACCCTGTACAAGTGACGTGGAAGTGTGCGCAAAAAAAGAATGCGGGAATTGTGGAAGTTCAATCGGTGCAGAAAGCCATGCGTGAGTTTTTATCCGCGCGAGGCGAGCCCGCTGGATATTTACACGTCCATTGTGCAGGGTTGATCGCGTGCGAAGAAGCCAATGCGTTGAAACAGCCTGAGCAGGAATTTGACGAGGCATTGCGCACGACCCAGAGCTCGATCGAATCGGCGCTAAAGGATGGCAGAGGGTTTGTCCATTATTCCACTGGCGAGAATGTGGATACAGGGATGTGGGGTCTTTCGACTGCGCTGCACTCCGATCCCAGCACCCCGATGCTATTTCGAGAGGGTGAATCGCTTTCGGATCGCGTGGAAGTTGCCATCGTCACATTTTTGCAAAATCAAAATGAGGCTGTTTATCTTGAAATCGAATCGGATCTATATCCGCGCTTCCCGGGATTGTTGACACCTTCGAAAGGGTTGATCTACGCCGTGTTAAACTCATATGCCGAAAAAGATGGCGCGCGTTGGAAACTGCGTAATGAAGATCTTGCTTCGGCCCGGCGCGAAGAGATGAGGAATGTTCTCGGAATCCTGGAAACACTTGGAGAGAGACTGAGCTATCAACCTCAAAAAGATGACCAGGTAGTGACATGGAAAGAAAATGGAAAGACTGTCAGAAGATTCCATGTACTGGCTTCGGCTTTGGTCAACCGCGCATTGGAAAACGCCGATGAACAAACTGTGATCGTCATCCCCGGCGGGCGCGCTGCCCTGGCCGCCTATAAACAGGACCGTGACCCGTCCCTCAAGGCGCGTTTGAAAATGTTTCCACTGGTGAAATATCGTTTACTACGCAGCCTGCTCGAGGTTCAGATATTGACGCGCGAATCATTTGAAGAACAGATTGCCAGCGACCCAGTGGAAGCATCATCCACCGGGCAGATGATGATGTTTTGATTCAACCAAACACCCTAGGGGCGCGAGGACCGCGCCCCTACATAAAAACATGTATAAGAAAATAATTTCCCTATTTTTCATTACTACCCTCCTTGCCTCCTGCATCTCCATCTCTGTTGATTCAGAAGCACAGGAAACGCCGCAAACGAATTTTGTCACTGCAACATTGGCTCCCACAAAATCGGGCTTTGTCCCCGCCACGCCTACTCCCGCACCTCTTATTACAAATACCGCCACCATCGCAATCACCGCTCCGCCTAATTGCAAGAATAGCGCTGTGATGCTGCGCGATGTGACCATCCCCGATTACACACCAGTCAAAGCGGGCGAATCATTTACCAAGACATGGGAATTTCAAAACAACGGGACATGTCCGTGGGTGAATTACACATTGGTCTTCGCGGCAGGCGACCAGATGAATGCGCCTCTTTCCGCGCCAATACCTGTCACTGTTGCGAATGAGAAGGTACAAATCTCTGTCCAATTGACCGCGCCCTCGTCAAATGGAACCTACACAGGCTACTTCACGTTGAACGATGCGAATGGAAATAATATTGACATTGGCATTGAAAAAACATTTTGGGTCAAGGTCGTTGTAGGCAGTGGCGGAGTTTCCCCGACTTCAGCCACGGGTGCTACGCAATCAAGTGGTACATCTGGTAGTAATACAAATTGCAATAGCAGTCAGAATGCGGGCTACGTGAATCAGATCGCTTCCATGATCAATGCGGAACGCACAAATGCTGGCCTGCCCGCGTTGACAATTAACACACAGCTGACAAATGCCGCCCAGAACCATGCGGCAGACATGGCATGTAATAACATGGTCAGCCACACAGGCTCGAATGGGTCATCCATTTATTCGCGTATTAGCGCGGCAGGATACTCCGCTTTCCATGTTGAGGAGATCATTTATGGGAGCGGCGGTCCGCAGGTGGCGATGACCTGGTGGATGAGCGACCAACTTCATCGCGATGCGATTCTGAACTCCATCTCTACTGAGTTTGGGGTTGGTCATGCCTATTATCCAAGCAGTTCATATGGGGATTATTTTGTAGTGGATTTTGGAAGTCAGTAGCGCCGCTGTGTGCCCCAATAAATCTATGAAACCGTATACAGATTAGCACCCCGTGTTTTGTATTTGGCAGGCGTGCCCTTATGTTTGAAAATATGTCCTGAACCCGCAAAAATATCGCGCAGGGTATTGGTGGCAAGGATCTCACCGAGGGATGCGGCTTCAACTGCCAAAGCGGCTGCCTCGACAACCGTCTTAACAGGCCTGCCGTTTCCCACATTGCATTCCCCCACATGCAAACTAATGCGAAGCTGGTCCTGACCGAATTTTTCCCGCAACCGAAAGGCACACTGGACAGCACGTGAAGGACTGTCAAACACTGCCACAACATCGTCATTTATTGAATGAACGGATTTGGGCAGATGGGCAGCAATTTCCTTTTGAAGATTCTGTGCAGAATCTCGAAGATTGCCCGCACGGATATAAAGGATCGTTCCGATCCACGTATCGACCATTTGCGTGTCCAAATTGCTTCGGCAGAATTCGGAAACAGCTGAAATGATCGCTTCACTTTTTACGAAGAAGAAATGATCGTCTCCCGGCAGCTCAAGCCACGAAGCATTAGGCATGTGTGTGGAAAAATATCTTCCCGCCTCCACATCCACGATCTTGTCTCCCGTTTTATGAATGACCAGCGTCCGCGTGCGGATCTGTGGGAGGAGCTGGCAAATATCGACATCACGAATAATATCCAAAATTGCTTTCACAGAAGATGGGCTGCAGGCTCCCCGCAGCGTCCTTGCCCACCAACCGCGAAACTGTTCCTCGTATGCCCGTGACGGCGCGAAGGACTCAATGATCCATGGACCGCCCCACTGTTTCTGCATTCTCTCCATCATGGATTCAAATGCAAGTTCGGTATCTGCCCAGGCTGGTTCATTATTTGTTTTCACAAGTTTTGGCGTAGCACCATAAAGGATCAATCCCTGCACACGATCGGGATACGTGGAAGAAAGCAGAACGGCGGCTGCGCCTCCTTCGGATGTACCCATCACATAGGTCCGTTTTGAGCCGACCGCATCCAACACACAAATTGCGTCGCTGATCGTGTTCTCCAGAGTTGGGGCCCCCTGGATTCGATCTGACAATCCCACACATCGTTTGTCAAAAAGGATGACACGCGCAAACTTCGCGAGCTGTTCAAAAAAGTGAGTGTACTCCGCTTCCTCCCATGCCAGCTCAAGGTGTGAAATAAATCCATGGATGAATAGCAAATCGATCGGGCCATCACCCATGACCTGATAGGCGATGTGCACGCCTTCATTGACAACATATTTGACAGGGGACCTGGATGGATCGTTCGCTGTTTTCTTTTCACCGCCTCTTTCTGGACCGTTGAACAGGCCCAGTTCCGAAGCAAGTTTTACAGCCTGTGTGCGATTCCCCGCTCCCAACTTCTCAAAGATCTGTTTGTTGTACCAGCGCACCGTATCATGCGCGAGATGCAAACGCGCACCGATCTCAACATCAGTCAATCCTTCTGCAAGGCATTGCAGAATCTCAATTTCGCGAGGTTTCAGGATCGGCTTGTTGGACATCATTTACCGGGCTTTCCGTAATCATACCAAAACACCACCCTCATTTCCACACAGATGAGTGGTGACAGTAGTTGAGACCGAACATATACTCCGAATACGAATATCAATTATCAATATCGGAGGAAACCATGAGCAAGTCTGCAAAGTCAGTTTTTGTATTTGGGTTGTACCTGATCGGGATGGGATTGGGATTTTTATTCATGCCGAATCTTTTGTTGGGTATGTTTGGCCTGCCTGAAACGAATGAAGTCTGGAGCAGGGTCGTTGGGGCATTGGCGCTTGTCCTGGCCTTTTATTACATTCAGGCCGCACGCGCGAACCTGCGCCCCTTCCTGCAGTGGACGATATATAGTCGGATGGCGGTCTTTCTTTTCTTTACAGGTTTTGTTCTGAGCGGACTAGTGGGACCCGTTATGATCCTGCTCGGCTCAGTAGATCTGCTTGGCGCATTATGGACAGGTTTGACATTGCGCTCTGAAGAACCTCACGCGCTCATGATGAAAGTAAAAGGGTAGGTCAGTTACTACTTCCCCCACCTCGGCTGCCAATCGGAGATGGGGGTGTTCGTCAGGCGGGTGGCGTCTGTGCCATCGGGATGCATGATGTAGATCTCATTATTCCCATCTCGAAAAGATGTGAAGGTGATCCAGTTGCCATCCGGTGACCAGCTCGGGCCGAGATTATCACCGCCGTTTGTTAGTTTCTCTAAGCCTGTGCCATCTACGTTGATCACAAAAATATTTCTGTCGCCAAAAGGGCCGCGATAAAAGGCGAGTTTCGTTCCATCCGGTGACCAGGTATTGCGTCCGCCCATATTATTCAAGTCTGTCACCTGTTGCACGTTGCTGCCATCCGCGTTCATGACGAAGAGTTGACGTTGGCCTGCTCGTGAGGATGCAAACGAGATCATCGAACCATCGGGCGACCAGGAAGGGTCGATATCATCTTTGGTAGTGAGGGCGTGTGCGTTGGAGCCATCGGATTTCATCATCCACAATCCACTGCCGTGATTCGTAAAGATGATCCGTTCACCATTGGGTGACATTTCAGGTGCATAGAGTGCGCCAATCCCATTCGTCAGTTTTTGCAGACCATTTCCATTGATGCCAATTGAGTAAATCTCATAAGTGCCACTTTGGCGTGATGAAAAATAAACTGTCCCCCCATCGGGCGAGAGCGATGCGTAATAGGCAGTGGCTGGAAAATCGGTGAGTTGTTTTCGCCCCGAGCCATCTGCATTCATGATGCAGATCTGGTCAATCTGTTTGACGTAACAGGTGAATACTATCTTGCCCACAGGCGGCGGAGAATCACCAAAGCTAGGCAAAGGCGAAGGAATATTTTCAGTGGGTGTAGGCAGCTCAAGGGTAGGAAGAAGCGTTGCAAACTCGGTTGGGGAGATAAAGGGTTGGGAGGTTTGAGTCGCCACGAGAGGCAGAGCAAGCGCAGGAGTCGGTGTTCCCGTCACAGGTTCTCGGATCACAACAAAGAACGCCCATCCAAACAAGATACAGAGACAGGAAAAACCAACTCCTAACCCAGTGATTAGGAGCTTCTCGATCATGGAAAGGGTTCTGGTTTGAGCTTCCATGAATTGATGGAGCTATGAAACTTGTTTGCGCAAGACCTTGTTCCAATCCAACATATGTTTAAGATCATCGGTGGGCACCTGGCCTTCGGGCACATAGCCGACGAAGGAGCGATTGAATGCGTCTTCTGTGCCGTCAGAGAGGAACCACTCGAGGGATTTTTTGAACATGCCAATGGATGAAGTGCCGCGGTCATCATCGGGCAGAGCGGTTTCATAGGTGAGCACCACCATGCCGTCGGCGGTTTCGGCTACCTCTGCAACGGTGGCCTCGTGGATCCAACGCAGGAATTGTTGCTGGGTGATTTTCTTTTTGGCCGCATCCACAAATGTGCGCGAGCGGGTTGTGATCTCGCCTGGTTTATATACCCAGGGGACCTCACCTTTTTTGGTGGGTTTCCTGTTCATGAATTCCTTCGGGATAAACCCAATGCCGTCTTTCGTTTCAACTGGTTTTGCGATCTGCCAGTCATCTGGCTTTTTATCTACAAAGCGCAGCCATAGAATGCTCGCGCCAGGGGTATAGTCGTTGGCTGAGGTCGGTTTGACATAATACGGACGCGGCTCGCCTGGAAGTTTATTTTCTTTTTCATTGGTGACATACCACCTTGGCTTGGGGGTTAAGCCGCCGGGAGGCAAATGCCCGCGGATGTGTTGAACGTGCTCGGCGGTTTCATTGCAGACCGCGCGAGAGACAATTAGTTCATGACTGCGCCCATGTTCCTCACGCCATGCGCCGATATATTTTGTGATCCAGCTATCCATTACTTTGCGAAGGTCGCTTGATTCTTTTGTGTTGCGTTCCGCCGCTTCTTCAGGAGTCAGGTTTTCCCAACTTAGGTCGGCCACGTAATTCACGCGCAACGGCGTCAACTTGACAATTTCTTTCCAGGCCCATTTCGGGAATTGACCTTTCATGGATTCCAATTTCTTCAGCGCCTCTTCGGTGGTCAGAGACATGAAATCGTATCTAACTTCCTCAGCTTTCAACGCGGCCAGCCCGGCGCGACGGGTTTTCGGTCCATTGGCTTTCACGCTTAACATATGAAGCGCAACTTTATCCTTCCATTCTTTTTCGGTTGCCTGCGCCAGTTTGGGTTTATTGGTTCCGCCCGCAGATTCATATTGGGCGATCTTTTCCTTACATTGTTTTTCAATCTCAAGATCATCTGCTATCGTTTTATTTTCCTTCTCAACTTCAGCAAGGCGCAATTGGATCAATAGATCTTTCGGGTCTGCCCAGGAACCGTGCGCAGTGGCGTAACGCATCCCTGAAAAATGTACGACCATATATTGCAGCCAAAGCGGATACCGTTTCGGGTCATTCTGAAAACGCTGATGGATCTCTTCCAATAATTGAAATTGATTCTTCAGTTGGAGAGAAGCCTCATATTTTTCCACCTTCCACCTGGCAAGATCTTTGACTGTGACAGGCTGGGCTGGCGAATATTCCACCAGGAATTCCGCTTCTGAAATCGCCAGATTCGGATCCTTTTTCTTGGCCCAATACCATTCGAGTTTGCGCTTTTCAACTTTTTCATAGGTGGCGAGGAAGTAACGCAGTTGTTCGAGTTCCTGTTCCACCATCGGCAGGCTGACGTTTTCCTTATATTCCAATTCCTTGGTTTCTGCGGCTCGCTTGGGATGATCTGGCAGCATGGACTCCAAACGGCGCTTGCGGGTTTTGATCCAGTCCCTGAGCAGGTTGCGGTGGTTGACCCAGCTGGTGATCTGCATATCCACAAAACTTTTCTCGCCGCGAATATCCTTGGGCCAGGCAGCGATAAAACGCGCATGCAGGTTGTTAATTTCGGTTAATTCAGCTTCATCCACGGGTCGGAATTTGACATAGTACGCGCGGGCATCAGGCTGCGAAAAATATTTGCGCAGGCTGGAATATTCCTTATAAGCCGTGATGACTGCCAGCTCCTGTGCCTTCAAATATTCCTGAACTTCGTTTTGCAGGCTGGCAATATCCTTACCCTTGTATTGCGCCCAGATATCGACTTCCATGTAATAGAGCAGGAAATCCCGAAGCTTCTGCTCGCGCATGGGGTAAATCGTTTTGACCAAATATTCATTCTGCCACTGGAAGTACATTGGTTCAGCCATAATCTGCTCCTATCAATCCAATAAGTAATTACCCGATTTTATTTCATTCCTGAAGAATCATAGTGGTTGATCTGGTGGGTTTATCCTTTTTTTACCACAGAGATCACGGAGTTCACTGAGAAAGACCCTTTAAAATCTCTGTGGTCTCTGTGCGCTCCGTGGTCAAAGCTTTTCCTCAGCCCATTCTTCTAGCCTTTGCCGATTGGTCCCAAATGCGTAGCCTGGAATGACTCTGGATATTTTAAGCCATAGCCTAAAACACGATCCATGCTGGAATGGCCGAAGAGGATCAAGCCAGTCAATTGCAGGAACTGACTTGCCAAAACTATTCCCAAGACGAACAGACCGATCCCCAGTCCTTTATGGTGGATGAAATTATAAGTGATGGCTCCAATCCGCGGATTCATCAAGTAACCGACCATGCTCAGATCGGGGGCAAAGAACAACACAGGATACCACCACCAGGCATAGTCCAGTTTCGAGAAGAGGAAGATGGACAAGCCAAACATAAATGCTTCTTCCAGTTTGAGTAAATTCTTCATGTTTTGGGCCTTATTAGATGAAATTTAGACGAAATATACCATCACTATTGCGGGTAAAATAGGTTAACAGGAATTTCAATCTGAAATTTGAGGGATTATTGAGACCATGCCCCAATCCAAATTTGATCCTCGAAAGCACCATAGAAAATCAATCCGCCTGCAGGGATATGATTATTCGCAGGTTGGCGCTTATTACGTAACCATTGTCACCTATCAGCGTAACTGTTTATTTGGCGAAATCATTAATGGAGAAATGCGCCTTAATGAATATGGCGAAATCGTTAAGAAATGGTGGGACGAAATTCCAATTCATTTCCCGAATGTGGAATTGGGGGCGTTCGTCATTATGCCCAATCACGTCCACGGAATTATCTTCATAATCGCCGAACGTAGGGGCGAGGTCCTCTCGCCCCGTGATAACCCAAATTACAATATTCAGAATGCACATATCGATGGAACCTACAACCAGGGCGGGGAGACCCCGCCCCTACGTAAACCAACATTGGGGCAGATTATTGCGTATCTCAAATATCAATCCACCAAAGAGATGAACTGCATTGAGACCGAAAAGGCAATCACCAAATTCTGGCAACGGAACTATTACGAACACATCATTCGCGACGAAAAGGATTTGCAGAATAAAACCGATTATATCGAGGCGAACCCTATGTTGTGGGATGAGGATGAGAATAATTCACCTGTCAATCAATGATCGATAAAACTCGGTGAGCGATTTTTTATTTTTATTATCATAGCTTTGGCGTTTATTAATCCAGCAACTGACTCAAAATTATTTAGATTGGTTGATTACATGTAGTACATGGAGTAAATGTCATAGTAGTTTTATCCCAAGCCAATCTCTTTTGTTTATGCTTACAACCAGGCTTATGATTATAGAATATGCGGACAAAAGTATCTAAATCAGTCAGGATTATTTTCACGTCATTTATTGATAAATTCAACTGGCGAGGATCGGGGTGGGATGCAATGTTCATAAGCCACAAACAATTATATATATCACTCAAAGGAGGTTGATTAGCATCAAATCTGTTATTTGCACCAAAGTGCTGAGAAACAGCGATAATAAAATCGCTCAAATCTCTTTTCTCATTGCTATTACCTTGGCGATAAGGCATATAAATATTGTAATCTTCACAAATCTCCCTGAATGTCAAATCCACCAAATCCCTTAGTCTACGAGCTGAATCAATGATATCTCCGCGCCCTATGGCGTTATCAACTTGTTCTCTTAATTCGAGTTTATCTTCAATTGAAATGCCCGAATCGTAATCCCAATTTTGTATTTTTTTATGAAGCCACTTTGGAAATATTCGACGGAGAACATCACTCCAAAACATGTCATGGGATAGAACAATATACTGCTTCTGATTTAATCGCGAATCATCGCGAAGCAATTTGGCCAACGCCTGACGATGATTTGCATCGACGCTACTGACAACATCATCTAAAACAACAAACTGACAGTTTTTGTTAAATTCTACAGCCGATGCCAGAAAGAAACATAGGCCAAGGGTGTTGAGGTGGGATTCACTCATAAATCTATTTTGTGGAGTAACTCGGTCGCCTTTAAAAGAAAATTCAAACTCAAGACCTCTATCAGGAGTAGGGATTAACTTCAATTGGTCAAAACCTTCGTTCGGGTGAAGTGCTTTGTAGAAATCATTTACTTCGTCGGAGATCGTTAACAAGGCTTTATTAAATTCTTCTCGCTCCTTTTGCTCTAATAATTGAACAATATTTTCTAGAGAATCGATTTGTTGTTGAAATCTTTTTTCAATAGACTTAAGTTCAAGCCATCTTGTGTAATGACTGAACAATTGCTGC
>NZ_JBXMTI010000059.1:0-13398 GCF_057083605.1 Candidatus Villigracilis sp.
AATTTCATAGGAGAATAATATGACTATCATTGAGTTTCTTGATAATGCGTTAAGTAATTTTCTTTTACTTGTGAGCCAATCACCATTCTTGCAAATAGTTCTTGGTTTATGGATGTTATTAGCGTTATTCAATCAAGACTATAGAAAGAAACTACTGGACAATCTGGCCTTTTTCTTAAGAATGCCACTTACATATGATGAGTCTGAAGATGGTTCGAGCAGAAATGGTCAAACGAGTCAAGACAATACCCCTTTATATCCTCGGCGATGGTTTTCAGATATCGCCAAGGGATTAAAGAGCGGAATTGTAGAGCCATTCAAAAACCTCTTTTCTGGTATTGTAGGTATTATGAAATCGACAGGAGGAAACCTTTCTCTTGATTTGACCATGGGAGGCATTGTCTTATCTGGTTTTATGTACGCTGATGTTATTGGGGGGATAAACATATTAAGCTTAATCCCCGGTTTGATTTCTTGGAACATTCCGATTTGGTTAAGCGAATATTCCATAACAATTGTTGCTGGGACCATATTTTCGGTATTTGTCTCTGCTTGGGCATGGACTACAGTTGATCATAAGCAAGATGAAAAGTTCAATGAGGATGCAGTAAATAAGATTAGAAAAAACTTGGCTCGTTTCTTATTGTTTTCTAGCTTAATCACAATATTAGGAATAAATCTCTCAAAATTACCCGTTTTTGTTGATGGATTTTCAGAGGAGATGGTTGAATTTTTAGATCAAGTATCAGGTTTCTTTTTACACGTTATGGTTATGTTCAATGCTGCTATAGCCACGTTTTTGCTGGACAAGATTGGCAGAAAAGGTTTAGTAATTCTTGCGCTTCCTATACTGTTCGCACTATCAGTGCTTTTTTGGGTAATAAGCTTTCTTCTTTCGGTAATTGCTGGATTTGGACCTGTGGCAGTTGATATTGCTGTTCGAATAATCTTCGTGACGATGAATATTCTTGTGTTTTACATTATTGCGCCCATCGATTTGGGCGGGAGTCTATTATTCAAAAAACGCCAATGAATTTATGTTTTCTCATTAGTTGCAAAAATCAATAAGAGACTTTCTTGAGGTGGAATCCTCTCCGCGGGAAGCCGTATGCCAGAGCTCCAGTAATAAATTTTGGTGATAAGCATGGACTATGGCAAGGTTATGCGATCCTATGTAATATCTTTGTAAAATATTCCCCTTCGGCATTTATGCAGCGGTGACTCCACAAGAAGAGCAGTTGAACAGTATGGTGCTTTGGTGAAGCAGGCCAATGTTATATTCGGCTACCGCCCACTATCTGCGTCAGGTGGAATTTCCTGTTCCTTCTTCCCAATATATATCAGTGATTCCAGGTCTTCTAAATCTTCTGGGGTGTAGCGTTTTACAACCGCTCGCACTTCATCCAAATCCGCATCGGATGCCCAGCCCAACATCGTGCCTAGGTCACCCAGGTCGCGGGCGCGTTGCGCTGCCATTTTCAGGATGATTAAATAGGGCAGTTTTACAACTGGATATCCGGCAGGGTCATATGCTGGATTTCTCAAGGCCTCTTTGATCCATGGATAGGAGCCAAAAAGAACATCCACTTCCACACCTTCAGGGGAAACCAGTAAATAGCCTGGAATCGCTAATTGCGAATCGACGCGATAGCCTGCCCCTTCCAGCTTTTTTACGACTGCCTCGCCATCATTTTTGTGCACGATAATATCCAAGTCTTTGGTCATGCGTTCGGGCATGTAGGCGCGGGTAGCAACGCCGCCGATGATCGCCCAATGAATTCCTTTTAATATAGGACGCAAGTCTGGCCATGGATTCATCGCCGTTCTCCTTCGCATAAAATCGTGGCTGCTCCCCGTACCTGGTTTTACACGTCTCAAGACCATCTCGATCATAAAGCGTCTTTTTTGGCGCGGGGTGAGGTTGCCGTCAGGCGCGATCCTGGCAATGGCTGGAGGCACGGGTAAACTGCTCATTTGCTTATCTTACTACATCCGTGTGATAAAACTAAAGTCGCTTTTCGTTAATAAAGCTCCAATTTTCCTGTCATCCTAAGCGGCGATTCCGCAAAGTCTAATTGGAAAAGGCGATTACTTTACGAGTTATAATAACGATATGCAGCGCGCAATTTCCTCCTCCAAAATTCCCAAAGGATTGAAACCGTATTTTCAAGAATATGATATTGCACGGCTTGAGCTTACCCGCGATGCGAACTTGATCATTCAGCGTACGCTGGAGTTTGGCACGTGGGAGGAGATCCGCTGGCTGTTTGAGACCTATCGCAGTAAACGCATCCGTTTGTTTTTACGCGAACATGGCCAGCGATGGTTAAAGCCCGTTACGTTTAATTATTGGCGAAAATTGCTGGGCGTCCGCAGGTGGAAAAAACCTCCATTTGCTGTTGCCAAAGGGGAGTTATGGAATCATTGATTCTTAAACACCCTCACTGGGCTGCTCTTACATCCGCTACTCAAGATGCATTCCATTTGCTCAACGAGGTGGAAATCATCAAGCGTTTTTATCTGGCGGGCGGAACTGGTCTGGCGCTTCATTTTGGTCATCGCTTTTCTGTAGATTTGGACTTTTTCTCAGACGACCCCACGACTGTTGGGCCTGATGAACGCTCCATCCTGCGCGCCACTCTAAACGACCCAACACTTGAAATTACATATGATACAGATGCCACTTTTGTCGCAACCTGGCATGAGGTGGGAGTCAGTTTTTTTCGTTTGAATTTATATCCATTGGTGCAACCAACATTTTTGGTGGATAATGTCTGCCTTGCCAGCGTGGAAGAAATTGGGGCAATGAAACTTGCCGCCCTTATCAATCGCGGCACTCGTAAAGATATGGTGGATTTATATTTCATCCTGCAGCAGGTTTCTTTGGATGCGCTCTTTCAGGTGGCAGCTGTTAAATATGAAAAAGTGCGATCATTCCCTGTCAATGCTGTACGGGCATTATCCTATTTTGACGATGCCGAATCTTTGCCCATGCCGCAGATGCTGGATAAGACACCCTGGTCAAAAATGAAAAAGTTTCTTGAAGCAAAGGCGGTTGAAGCGGGGCGCAGGCGGCTGGCAGATTTATGGGAATAGCAGGAAAACCATAGGAAATCGATCTACTAACTGATCGTAACGATTGAATTTGGGGATGAATTCACAGTTGGGCATGGGGCGATAATAAGCACAGTTTTCTTACATTTCTCAAATCTCCCCATGCTATAATCCCTTCCTTGAAAGGGATGTAGATGCTTAAGAACTTCGTAAAATTATTCAGTGGTGATCCCACAAAAAAGACAGTTGAACAGTATGGCGCGCTTGTGGAGCAGGTCAACGGGCTGGAGGCGGAATATGAGGCCCTCAGCGATGGGACTTTACTAGCCAAGACCGATGAATTCAAGGCACGTGTGCAAGCCGCGACAGCGGGCTTAATCCCCATGCCAGTCGGGGGGCAGGGGGGCAAGGATGATGAACTTCGTAAAGCTGAGCAGGATATATTAGATGAGATCATGCCCGAAGCCTTCGCCGCGGTGCGTGAGGCCTCCAAGCGCACGATTGGTCTGCGTCATTATGACGTACAGATCATCGGCGGTGCGGCTTTGCACAGCGGCGAGATCGCGGAAATGCGCACAGGCGAGGGCAAGACCCTTGTGGCAACTTTGCCGGTCTATCTCAATGCGCTTACGGGACGCGGCGTTCATCTAATTACGGTCAATGATTACCTCGCGCGGCGTGATGCGCGTTGGATGGCTCCAATTTATAACGCGCTGGGCTTGAGCGTGGGCGTGCTTCAAATGGCAGCCGTGACCGAGAATGGCAAAAAAGCCTTCATCGTGGATTTTGAACGCGAGTCACCGCATGAAGACCAGGAACACCTCCGCATGGTG
Organism: Candidatus Villigracilis sp.; assembly: GCF_057083605.1. Taxonomy (NCBI): domain Bacteria; kingdom Bacillati; phylum Chloroflexota; class Anaerolineae; order Anaerolineales; family Candidatus Villigracilaceae; genus Candidatus Villigracilis; species Candidatus Villigracilis sp. Next base: position 3,888 of record NZ_JBXMTI010000059.1, read on the forward strand.
GATCGAGTCGAAGCCTATAGCGCGGATGTCACCTTCGGCACGAACTCCGAATTCGGTTTTGATTACCTGCGCGACAACATGGCCATGCGCCTCGAGAATCGCGTCCAGCGCGGCCATTACTATGCCATCGTGGATGAAGTGGATAACGTCTTGATCGATGAAGCGCGAACGCCGCTCATTATTTCGGGTCCCGCCTCCGGTGACCTGGAATGGTACGGGCGCATGGCGCTGGTCGTTAAACAATTGAAACCCGAAGATTACGAAGTGGATGAAAAGAATCGTAGCGTGACGCTGACCGAGATCGGCATCAGCCGCGTCGAATCTATTTTGGGGCTGCAACTGCTCGACCCCGATCGGCCCGAAGACCTAACCCCGGAACAGGCGCGCCTTACAGGTTATCTCGAACAGGCTTTGCGCGCGCAATATCTTTTTCATCGCAATAAGGATTATCTGGTGCAGGGCGGCAAGGTCATCATCGTGGATGAGTTCACAGGGCGTCTCATGCCTGGGCGCCGTTGGAGCGACGGGTTGCATCAGGCGGTGGAAGCCAAGGAAAACGTCAAGGTCGAGCCTGAGTCGGTCACGTATGCCACGATCACATTGCAAAATTATTTCCGTATGTATCAAAAGCTTGCGGGCATGACCGGTACTGCGTTGACCGAAGCCGAAGAGTTCAACAAGATCTATAAGCTCGAAGTTGCGCCGATCCCCCCGAACCTTGAATATCAATCCTATGGCAAGGAAGCGCCGCTGGTTGAAATTAAAACAAAAGATGATGAGGGTTATACCTATTCATATTTTGCAAGAACTGGCGAGACCGAACCCATATACTATCGACGCAAAGATTATCCCGATGTCATCTATCGCACGGTGGAGGCCAAGCTGCGCGCGATCGTGACCGAGATCATCCGTGACCATGTGCTGGGACGTCCGCTGTTGGTGGGCACGACCTCCGTTGAATCGTCCGACCGACTCTCGAATCGACTCAAGGCCGAACCTGTTCGCCGTTTGATGCAGTTGACCCTCGTCCGTGACTTTTATCTGCGCGCGAATAATTTGGAGGAAGATGGCCGTCTCATTGCGGACCTCGTGCCGTTTAGTGAGCCGATAGACAAGATCACCCCTGACGCTTTACGCAAGTTCATCGCGCCGCATGGAATGACAAGTATCAGTTTGGACGATGATGCTAACTTGCAAACCATTCTCGATATTTTACGATTGCCTGAAACATCAAAGAGCCGACTGAAGTCGGTATTACAAGGCGGCGTACCTCATCAGGTATTGAATGCACGCAAGCATACCGAAGAGTCACAGATCATTGCGGGCGCGGGCGCATTTGGCGCAGTGACAATTGCCACGAACATGGCCGGCCGCGGTGTGGATATCAAGCTCGGCGGCGAGATCGCCGAGGAAGTGATTTCGGCAGTCAATCGTGTATTGAGCAAGGCTGGCTATAAAGACCCGTTCGATATGACTTTGCAGGAGCGCCGTGAAGCCCTGCAAAAGATTGACCCATCAAATTATGGGATTTACGATGCAGAAGTACAACTCTTCCTGCAATATTTTGTGGAGATGGAAAGTGTCAAGCAACTGGGTGGTTTACACGTGATCGGTTCGGAACGACATGAAGCGCGCCGTATTGATAATCAGTTGCGCGGCCGTGCCGCCCGCCAAGGTGACCCTGGTTCCTCGCGCTTTTATCTTTCACTGCAAGACGATCTGATGCGTTTGTTCGGCGGCGAGCAGGTCAGCGGACTCATGGAACGCCTCAAGGTGGACGACTCGCTTCCATTGGAAGTGCGCCTCGTTAGCAATATCATCGAAGGTTCGCAGACCCGTGTGGAAGGCGCAAACTTTGACGTCCGCAAGCATTTGCTGGAATATGACGACGTGCTCAACATGCAGCGCTCGCAAATCTATAGTCAACGTGACCGCATCTTCGTAAAGGAAGACCTGAGCGAAGATATCGCGGACATGCTCGAAAATGAAGTAACCAAGCGTGTGGATATGGGCCTGACCGATGAGGAAGGCCCGTGGAAGTTGATCGCCTGGCTCGATCAGGTCCAGCCGCCGTTTGATTCGAAGGATGGGCTGTTCCCTTCATACGGTTTCAAACTTTTGCTGGATAAGATCGGCCCTGACCCTTCGACAGGCTCAGGGCAGGCTGTGCGGCTTTCGACGTTGGACGTTGTTTCAAAGTCCATTGAAACTGAACATGCTCATGCTTTGCGCGCCATCGAATCCCTGATCGAAAAAACCCAGGAGACTCTCGAACAGCAGGTCAGCGAGCGTGAAGATGCACTGGATGCCTATTTCCAGACCATGCGTGACTTGGAAGAAACACCGCGTCCGCAGAAAATTTTGGAAGAGGTCAATGCGCTTGTTCGTTTGCCACTGAGGTTTAATAATGACATTCAAAAGACCCTGGCTGAAGACCCTGAAGATGCAAAGGATGATATTCAGGAACTTGCTGCAAACCAGTTGACTGTGATCAGCGCAACTCGTGTGATCGGTGCCATCCAAAATCGTGTGGGTGAACAGATCCAGTGGCCGAGTCCCCTGCCTTCTGATTGGGATGAGCTGGCTGATATTTTGTTGAATACAGCACGTGAGGCGCTTGATAAGAAACGTGAAAGACTGAATACCCAGATCGCGCGCGATATTGATGTTTTATTGCAGCGCGAGCCTGCCAATGATGATGCTGGAAAATTGCGCTTGTTGTTGACCCTCTCGCAGGGTGCACGCACTGCTTTTGATCAGAAGACTCATAAGCAGGTTAAGCAGGTATACAATCGTTTTACTTATGTCTTTTATGCGGCACAATTGCTGGAAGATAGCGAAGCAGAGACCGTCGTTGAGGATGCGATGAGTCACCTCGATGCGGCGGAAGAGGCTTTGCGCGCGACCTGGGGGCAGAGTGAGTTTAACCGCTTGAATCAGAATGCCGTGAAACTGGCGGACTTCGGGCCTGCAGCGCGAATCGCTTTCGGGGAGGAAAGGCTCAACGAAGCAGTAGCAGGTTTGAGTGAGTCTGAGCGGGCGACATTGGCCGCGTCGATTGGCAAGTATGTATTGAATGAAGTCCACCGCCAGTTGCTGCTGGGCGCATTCAGCGAGTTATGGGTGGAATATCTCACCAAAGTGGAGGCCCTGAGAGTTTCGATCGGCCTCGAGGCTTACGCTCAACGTGACCCGCTGGTACAATATAAAGACCGCGCCTCCGGAATGTTTTCACAACTCCTTGAAGATGTGCGCGGGTTGGTGATCGGCCGCGCGTTTGCGGCAAGACCGCGCAGAGTGGAGATCACACCGATCGAGACCATAGAAATGGCAAGCGCGCCGAGTGAGACCTCGGTGCAAATTGGCGGCAATAAAAAGAAGAGGAAACGTCATTAAATAGCGATCATGTCATTGCGAGGGCGTTCTTGTTCTTAGCCCGAAGCAATCTCTATTTTGTTGAGGGAGATTGTTTCGCCATCAAAGTACAAGAGCGACGGCTCGCAATGACGGGTGAGAACTTTAGAGGCAGAGTTGTTCAAAGACGAAACCGCCCCCCTGAACAAATATTTTGCTCTTCCAAAAGTTGACTTACATCGTCATCTGGAAGGGTCTCTGCGTTTGACGACCATGCTCGACATTGCCCGTCAGCACGGGGTGACGGTCCCCATTAGCATGTTCAACTTAAGCGGGCTGGTGCAGGTGCAGGACCAGGACCCGATGACTTTCACGAATTTCCTCGATAAATTCAAAACCCTGCGGTTATTTTATAAATCACCTGATGTAATCCATCGCGTCACACGTGAGGCGGTGGAGGATGCGGCCAAGGATAATTGCCGCTACCTTGAGCTGCGTTTTACACCCGTGGCCTTGAGCCGGGCGGAGGGGTTCCCCTTGCACGATGTGATGGATTGGGTGATTACCAGTGCGCAGGAAGCCGCGAAGAAATATAAGATAAAGGTCGGCCTGATCGCTTCGGTTAACCGCCATGAAAGCCCGGAGCTGGCTGAGCAGGTGGCATGGCTTGCAGTGGAACATATCAAAAATGGATTGTTAGGCATGGACCTGGCCGGCAATGAAGCGGAGTTCAAGTCTGATCCGTTTCACGGAATTTTCAGAGAGGCGAAACAATCTGGCCTGCATCTGACCATCCACGCCGGGGAATGGGGCCCTGCGGAAAATGTCCGCGATGCGATCGAGAATTTGGGCGCCGAGCGAATTGGTCACGGTGTGCGCGTGCTGGAAGATGAATATGTGACGGCGCTCGCGAAAGAACGCGGCTCGGTCTTTGAAGTTTGTGTGACCAGCAATTATCAATCTGGTGTTGTAAGTTCCCTGCCCCAACATCCATTGCCGCATATGCTCGAGGCAGGCTTGAATGTAACGATCAACACCGATGACCCGAGTGTCTCACGCATCACATTGGCGCATGAATATCAGGATGTGTGTGAAGCTTTGAAAGTGCCCATGGTTGATTTGAAGAAATCCATTTTGCTCGCGGCGCAGGCTTCGTTTTTGAAGGATGAAGAAAAAACAAAGTTGGTTAACTCGCTTAAGAAAGAATTGAAGCATTAGGCTCATCCTCGCTGAGCGGAGTGAGGACACGCACTTTGTTCGAACGAAGTCGACATCGTACCCGAATGGGTAAGCGCGGGGTACTTGGAAAAGATTTATTGTTTGTGTAATAACCTGTCCTTCGACTACGCCGCGAAAACGTGCGGCTCCGCTCACACCGTCCCGACAATCTTTCGGGAGGACGAAGAAATAATATAAACCCCACCACAGTATCAAGGATATCAAAGGCGCTCCTTTATGTTCTTCGTAGGCTTGTGGTGTGAGTGTAGGTCACGCAAAGTGACCTAAGAAACCCTCATCACCAAAGGAGTATCCTATGAAAGATTTATTCAAGTCCCGTGACGTATTGAAAGTGGGAAAGAAGGAATACGTCATCTTCCGTCTCGATGCGTTGGAGAAGGCTGGGTTAACAAAACTCAGCAAACTGCCTTATTCCATTCGCATCGTGCTCGAAGCCGCCCTCCGTCAATGCAATGACAAGGAGATCACACAGGAAGATGTGAAGAACATCGCTTCGTGGACTCCCAAAGGCGCGCGCCCCGGCATTCCATTCCTGCCCGGCCGCGTCGTCATGCAGGATTTTACCGGCGTGCCCGCGGTGGTGGACCTGGCTGCCATGCGCGCGGCAGTTGCCCGCTTGGGTGGCGACCCGAAGAAGATCAATCCGCTTGTGCCAGTTGACCTGGTCATCGACCACTCGGTGCAGGTTGATTTCTTTGCCACAGCCGATGCGCTGAATCGCAATACCGAAGTTGAATTCCAGCGCAACCGCGAACGTTATGAATTTTTGAAATGGGGACAAAAGGCCTTCACCAACTTCCGCGTTGTGCCCCCGATGACCGGTATCGTTCACCAAGTCAATCTTGAAAATCTTGCTGAAGTTGTGATGACGAAAGTGGAGTCCGACGACTCCAGTCGTCGGGCGAAGTCGGAGACTTCGCAGTCCATTCTTGCCTTCCCCGATACTCTCGTCGGCACCGACTCGCACACCACCATGATCAATGGCCTCGGCGTTGTGGGTTGGGGTGTGGGTGGCATCGAAGCCGAAGCTGTCATGCTTGGCCAGCCCATGGACATGCTGCTGCCCGACGTCATTGGTTTCAAGTTGTATGGAAAATTAAGAGACGGCGTCACTGCCACCGATCTTGTGCTCACTGTTACACAAATGCTGCGCAAGAAAGGTGTGGTGGATAAGTTCGTTGAATTCTATGGCGAGGGTCTCACAAGCATGTCATTGACAGACCGCGCCACCATCGGCAACATGGCCCCGGAATATGGCGCTACCATGGGTTATTTCCCTGTGGATGAAGAGACGCTGCGTTATATGCGATTGACTGGTCGCTCCGACGAAACCGTTGCCCGTACTGAAGCCTACATGCGCGCACAAGGCCTCTTCCATGAACCCGGTATGCCCGAACCTGAATATACGGATCTGCTTGAATTGGATCTCGGATCGGTTCAGCCTTCCCTGGCAGGACCCAAACGCCCACAGGACCGCGTCGCGCTTGCCGATATGAAGGATACATTCCGAAAGGCATTGACCGCCCCTGTGAAGGACCGCGGCTATGAACTTTCTGGTGATGCCTTGAACCGCGAAGCCACCTTCGGCACGAATGGCGGTTCACAAAAGATGAAGCATGGCGCGGTGGTGATTGCGGCGATCACCTCCTGCACGAACACCTCCAACCCATCTGTGATGGTCGCAGCGGGTCTGGTCGCCAAGAAGGCTGTTGAAATGGGCTTGAATGTAAAGCCTTACGTGAAAACTTCTTTAGCCCCGGGTTCCCGCGTGGTGACTGAGTACCTTCAGAAGGCCGGGCTGATCGAGCCGCTTTCCAAACTTGGTTTCAACGTGATCGCCTACGGCTGTACCACTTGTATCGGTAACTCCGGCCCATTGCCCGGTGAAGTTGCCAAAGCCGTGACAGGTTCAGACATCGTTGCTGCGGCGGTCATTTCAGGCAATCGCAACTTCGAAGGCCGCGTGCATCCGTTGGTCAAAGCGAATTACCTTGCATCACCTCCATTGGTGGTGGCGTACGCGTTGGCCGGCACCGTGGATATTGACCTGAACAGCGAACCGCTTGGTACAGACAAAAACAATCAGCCCGTATATCTCAAAGATTTGTGGCCCAGCCAACAGGAAATCAGCGACACGATTGCATCCAGCGTCAAAGCCGAGATGTTCAAAGACAAATATTCAGATGTGTTTACTGGTTCCGATATGTGGAAGGAGATCAAGGTCAAGGAAGGTGACTTGTTCGAGTGGAGTGAAGAGTCCACTTATATTCATCACCCGCCTTACTTCCAAACATTGACCATCGATAGCCCTTCCATTCAAGAGATCAAGAATGCGCGTGTACTCGGCATATTCGGTGACTCGATCACTACCGATCATATTTCACCTGCCGGCAACATCGCCGTGGATTCTCCCGCTGGCAAGTTCCTACAGGAACGTGGCGTTCAGCCAAAAGACTTTAACCAATACGGCACACGCCGCGGTAATGACCTGGTGATGGCGCGCGGTACATTCGCCAATATCCGCTTGAAGAACATCATGGTCGCGCCGAAGGAAGGTAATTGGACCAAATTCTTTGACGACGGACAACGGACGGCGGACCATGGTCAATCGTCCATGGTCAATGGTCAAGAGATGGAGATGTCCATCTTCGACGCCGCCATGAAATATAAAGAAGCTGGAATACCAACTATTGTATTAGCTGGAAAAGAATATGGCACCGGCTCCAGCCGTGATTGGGCCGCGAAAGGCCCGATGTTGCAGGGCGTGAAGGCCGTCATCGCTGAATCTTTCGAACGCATTCATCGCTCGAATTTGGTGGGCATGGGCGTGCTTCCGCTGAGATTCGCTGAAGGGCAAAACGCCGAGTCCCTCGGTCTGGACGGAAGCGAAGTATTTTCCATCGAAGGCTTGAGTGACAAAATCCAACCCAAGAGTGAAGTCACCGTCAAGGCTAAGAAATCCAATGACAAGGTGGTTGAGTTCAAAGCTACAGTGTTGTTGAACACGGATGTTGAAGTCAACTACTATCGCAACGGCGGCATCCTGCACACGGTGCTGAGAAACTTGGTGAAGTAAATCTTTAAAGTGACTGCTGCTTTGGAGGCGGCAGTCACTTTTTTAATTTAACCTAAGTTGCTACTTGAAATAAAAGAGGACGTGTCACCCTGAGGGAGCGCGTTCTCCGCGACCGAAGGGTCTCCGTTTATGGTGTCAGAGATGCTCACCGCACTGGCGTACGGCGCAAGTGTCGGGGCAAGAACCGCCCCTCATCATGACACAACAGCAGTATGATAGCAATTTCAGTTAGATTAAGTATGATGCCGTGAAATAATTGCTCCCATTTAAAAAGAGGAGGAAGCATGAAGCCGAATATATTTATCAGCTATTCGCGCCGTGAAGTGGGGTTTGTGGATGAACTTGCCAGCCATCTTGAAAAGAAAGAATTCGATGTGTGGTTGGATTATCGCAATCTTGTACCGGGCATGCCCTGGGAGGATCAGATCTATCAGGGGATCATGAATTCAGACGTCATTTTACTGGTTATTTCAAAGTCTTCGATTGCATCTGAAAATGTGGAAGTGGAGTGGAGGCGCGTGCTCGATGAAATGAATAAGCGCGTCATCCTGCTGGTCTTCGAGGCGGTTGACCTGCCAAAGGAACTTGAGCGATTTGAATGGGTGGATTTTCGAGGAAGTTATCAAAAAGCATTGAAAGAACTGGATCGTCAGTTACAGATGCAGGAACAGGAGCAGCACCCTGCGCCGCAAATGGGATTTAAAATTCCCGCAGTGGTGTGGATGGCTTTCGCATTGAGCCTTGTTGTTTCGATCCTATCCCTGGGCGCATTATGGACTTTGTTCATTCCATTCTTTCTCCTGCCCCTGCCCTATCATATTATCAAACGAAGTTTCAAGTACCTGCTGGTTCAGGCATCCTTGGTAATGCTGCCCTTCTCGCTTTTTCTTGCATCCAATTTTTCCACGGATGAAGATACAGGTTATATGTTCGATGCCCTGACCTTTGTAAGCATTCCTTTTGTGCTTGCTCTGTTATTCGTCCTTCGTTCTGCGGGAATGCAAAGATGGGGCAAACCTGAAGCCACCTCGCCAGTATCATCTCACGAACGGCGCGTTGACTATCCTGATCCGAAGTCGGTTGCTTTTTTTATTGACCATGCCCCACAAGATCGAATGATCGCCAGCGAAATGACGGGGATCTTCAAGGAAACAGGCCACTCGGTAGCGCAGGATTCCAGCTCTGCCCTGGCTGTCTTCACTTTGATTTCACGTTTTAAGGATGACAGCGATGTGGATTGCCAGAAGCATGTGGTTTACCCCGTCATCATCCAATCCAACAATAATATCTCCCAGCAGCTCTCACGCCTTCAATGGCTGGATTTTCGCACAGGCGTGCATAACTTGAATACTGTTGCAAAACTTCTGCCAGAACCTTCAAAACTTTTACGCAGCCTCTGTATTCGCCCAATGGGGAATCAATTGGTTATGCCTCCTGTCATCATGTATCTCACGTACTTTATCGCCTTCCTGGCCGTTGTGTGCATTGGCAGTTGGTTCCCTTATATTCTTCAATATGCCGATGAATTTATATACGATCCGGGCTTTACGGTTGTGATTGGGCAGTTGGCGATCAGCCTTATCCTATTTGCGGCCATTTCATACTGGATGGGAAAGAACCTCGTGGAACGAAGGGGCTATTTTGCATCACTTACCGGGTTGATTGTTGGAATGCTTGCCCTGGGTGTCATCATTTTATGGCAGATCAATATTGACTCGATGGTTTTTACATTATTGAATACAAATATAGAATATCGCGGTTATTCATCCTATTACCCCCGGGCCATCTATCTGGCTGGCAACCTTATCATGCTGGTATATCTTTGGCTGAAGCGCAGGGACC
>NZ_JBXMTI010000060.1:0-5024 GCF_057083605.1 Candidatus Villigracilis sp.
ATAGAGCTTGATTGGGCAGAAAACATTTATAAATTATTTATATCTGCCATCCTGTTTTTTATTTGAAATTTCCCCATTCCTCCTACAATCTATTCAAACGCGATTACATCCCGCCGTTGGCGCGAATGTAATTTGCTTTCAATGTTTTCATATCCAAATGAGGAGGCTTGTTCGAAAATGAAACGCACACTGTTCAATCTATTTGCTTTGTTGATGGTTGTGAGTCTTGCGCTCACTGCCTGCGGGGGCGGGGCGGTCCAGGTGACTGAGGCGCCTGTTGTAACTGAGGCTCCAACGGAAGCACCTGTTGTGGCGACCGAAGCACCTGTAGCCGAGGAAGTAACCGTCACAATCGGCTTCACGGCTTCACGGACGGGGGCACAGGAAGTTTCATCCAAACGCCAGGTCAATGGCTTCAATTTGTGGATGGATCAAGTGAATGAAGCGGGTGGACTCACATTGAGCGACGGCACGGTTGTTAAATTTGCCGCACAGAGCTATGACGATGAATCCACCAAGGAACGAGTCCAGGAACTGTATACGCGTTTGATCACAGAAGACAACGCTGACTTTTTGATCAGCCCGTATTCTTCTGGCCTTACCGCCGCCGCCGCAGTGATTGCCGAGCAGAACGGCAAGTTGATGATTACCACGGGTGCGGCTGACGATGATACCTACAAGCAGGGTTACACCAGTGTATTCCAGCTTTATACCCCAGGCAGTTTGTATCTCACCAGCACCATAGATATGCTCAAGACCCTTGACCCTGCTGCCAAGATCGCCATCGTGCACGAGAGTGACAAATTCTCCACTGCCGTCGTAAACGGCTTGCAACCCTATGCAGAATCTCAAGGTTTTGAGATCGTCCTGCTGGAGCCCTATGCAACCGATACCGCCGACTTCGGGCCGATCATCAATAAGATCGTTGACTCGGGTGCGACAGTTGTTTTAGGCGGCGGTCACTATCCTGATGGCAGCACCTTTGCACGTCAGTTATTTGAACGCAAAGTCGGTATTCAATTCATCGGCCTGCTCGTTGCAGCACCCGATAGCAAATTCTCTGAATTGGGCGATGCCGCGCTTGGTGTAACAGGCCCCAGCCAGTGGGAAGCCAAAGCCACTCACACCGAAGCAGAAGCCAATGCACTCGGTATTGAATGGTACGGTCCCACGGGTGAAGAATTCTCTGCAGCCTATGAAACAGCTTTTGGCGAAAAACCCACCTATCATGTTGCGGGCGGATACGCAGCTGGCCTGCTCCTGGAAAAAGCTGTTTTGAATGCTGACTCGGTAGATAGCGAAGCCGTCAAAGCTGCGCTTGATGCGATGGATCTCTTCACCTTCTATGGCGGTATCAAGTTCGATACGAGTCCCGAAGCGCATGGCTTGCAAATTGGTCATAGCATGGTCGTCATCCAATGGCAGAAGAATGAAGCAGGCGAATTGGTCCGCGAAGTCGTGTGGCCTGCAGATGTCGCCACCAAGGATCCGATCTTCCCGATCGCAGTTCCATAATTTGTAAATGTCATACAGACTTCGGAAGTCTTCGAGACTTCCGAAGTCTGTTACTATCGGAGTTGAGCCATGCAACAAATAAACCTACTCCTTGCTTCATTGCCAGATGGAATCCTGCTGGGGTTTGTATACGGTGTAGCTGCAATGGGACTGACGTTGATCTGGGGCGTGATGAACGTTATCAACCTGTCACACGGCCCCATCATTGCCCTCGGCATGTTTGGCACTTACATGATCTTCATCAAGTTGGGCGTGAATCCATATTTGGGATTATTTCTCATTGCACCGATTGGTCTGCTCCTGGGGGTTTTGATCTATATGGTAGCCGTTCATCGTGTGATTAATGCGCCGCATCTTTCCTCGCTGTTGGCTACATTCTCCGTAAATATGATCATCATTGGGTTGGGCACTGCCGCCTTCACAACATCACCATACAATGTGGATTTCAATATGGGTAGTGTGAGCCTGGGTTCAACTACTTTGCTCGGCACACGTCTGATCGCTGCCTTGGCGGCGATCATTGCTACGGGAAGCCTGTATCTGTTTCTCTATCGGACTCGCCCCGGGAAATATATCCGCGCTGTGGCAAATAACCGTGCTGCTGCCGAATTGATGGGTATTCCATCCTCGCGCATCCTTGCCTTGAGTTTCGGTTTGGGAACCATGCTGGCCGCCATCTCAGGGGCATTGATCGCGACCTTCTTTCCATTCAGCATTCTTTCTGGCGGCAGTTACGAACTCAAGAGTTTTGTGATCGGAGTCTTGGGCGGCCTGGGCAACCCTGTCGGCGCGTTGGTTGGCGGATTGGCGCTTGGCGTCCTCGAAGCTGTTGTGCCTGCCTTTATGGAAACTTCGTGGGTTCCTGTCATTGAATTCGGTCTGTTCATTTTGGTTCTGCTTGTTCGTCCCAACGGATTGTTTGGAGCGAAACAATGAGAAACTGGCAAAAGTACATCGGCATTATTATCCCTCTGCTTGTTGTTGCGGGGCTGATGTTATACCCCGCCATCACAGGCAACGTTGCGGCACGCGAAACTGCCTTCACGATCCTGAAAGCCATTGCGCTCGCATCCAGCCTGAATATCCTGCTTGGTTACACGGGCTACGTGAGCTTTGGTCATATCGTATTTTTCGGCTTCGGCGGCTATGTCGGTTTTTATCTGCTCAGCGTTTTGGGTATGCCGCTTTGGATTTCGATCCTGGTTGGCGGATTCAGCTCAGGCTTGCTGGCCTTCCTTTTAGGCAAGGCGATATTGAGATTGCGCGGCGCTTACTTTGCTCTTGCCACAATCGGTGTGAACGAAGCGATGAGAGCGTTCATTAATAACTTTGACCTGTTCGGTGGACCTACAGGCATCACTCTCAACTTCAAGACCTATCTGGAATACGGCGGCGCGGCCAAAGCATTAGAGATGTCTTTCTATATTGTGGCGGGGCTTGCTTTCCTAGCGTTGATCCTGAGTTATTTCATCCGCTCATCTAAGTTTGGGTTAGGTCTGCTTGCGATCCGTGAGAACGAAGACGCGGCGGAGGTGATGGGCGTATTCGCACCAGATGCAAAGACATGGGCTTATGTTTTATCTGCCATCATCCCTGGCATGATCGGTGTGTTGTTCTTCTTCAAGAATGGAAATGTGGAGCCGCATGATGCCTTTCCGCTTCATGCTTCGATTGAGTTGCTCGTCATGGTTATGCTCGGTGGGCAGGGGACGGTGCTTGGGCCGATCCTCGGCGCGTTTGCCTATCAGGGTATGCGCGGGTATTTGGTGACCAGTGATTTCTTCAAGGATATTCAACTCTCAGTATCAGGTGCATTATTGCTGATGATTGTGCTGTTCATCCCTGCGGGTGCGGTGGGTTGGTTTAGGCAGCGCTTCCCAATATTGAGGAGGGTGCTGGCATGACACTTCTATTACAAGTGCAGGGCGTTACCAAACGTTTCGGTGGCCTGCAAGCCTTAACGCAAGTGACCTTTGATCTTCCCAAAGGACAGATACTGGGATTGATCGGCCCTAACGGCGCGGGCAAGACTACATTGTTCAATTCCATCAACGGTGTCTATCATCCCGAAGAAGGACGCATTTTATTTCAGGGCAAAGATGTGACGAATAAGAAGCCGTATCATCTGGCGAAGATGGGTATGGCGCGCACGCATCAAATTGTGCGCCCGTTGAATGAGTTGACCGTGCGCGAGAACGTAATGGTTGGCGCATGTTTTGGGCATGAGAGTCAAAGCCTGGGGAACGCTTCAAAGATCGCAGACGAAGTTCTGGAGTTTGTGGGAATCTCCAGTCGCACCGACCAGCTTGCAGGGAGTCTGAACGTGGCGCAGAAAAAGAGGCTTGAGATGGCGCGCTCGCTTGCGTCACGTCCATATCTGCTTTTACTGGATGAAGTCCTTGCGGGTTTGAATCATTCCGAGATCGATGGGATGATCCAAATGATCCTGGATATTCGTAAGCAGGGCATCACGATCATTATGATCGAGCATTTGATGAAGGCCGTGATGAATGTTTCAGACCGCATTTTTGTGTTGGATTATGGGGAGCAGATTGCGGAGGGCTCCCCGAATGAAATCGCGAACCATCCGAAAGTGATCGAGGCTTATCTGGGCGACCCCAAACTCGCCGAGCAGTTGATGGAGGATGATTAACATGGCTATCCTTGAAGTTCGTGACATCACCTCTGGATATGGCGAAGTGCAAATTTTGTGGGGCGCAAGCATGAAGTTGGAAGAAGGAAAATTAACCTGCCTCGTTGGCGGCAATGGTGCTGGTAAGACAACCATGCTGCGCTCCGTGATGGGACTGCTCAAACCGTGGAGCGGCACGATCTGGTTTCAAGGGCAGGATGTCAGCCGAATGCCCGCGTATACCAAAGCAGAGATGGGATTAGTGCTTGTGCCAGAGGGCAGGCAATTGTTTACCGACATGAGCGTGTATGAAAACCTTGAAATGGGTGCGTCGAATCAACGGGCGCGTTCGAAAGTCAGGAATAATCTTGAAAAGGTCTACAGCATGTTTCCGCGTTTGAAGGAACGTCATACTCAAAAAGCGGGCACATTAAGCGGCGGCGAACAACAAATGTTGGCGGTGGCGAGAGGCATCATGGCTGAACCGCTGGTCTTGATGATCGACGAACTCTCACTCGGGCTTGCGCCTCTGCTTGTACTGCAACTCTTTGAAGGGCTGCGTGCTCTGCGTGATACAGGTCTCACAATCATGTTGGTGGAACAAAATGTGCAAATGGCATTAGCCATCAGCGATTACGGATATGTGCTTGCGGAAGGCAAATCTGGAATCGAAGGCCCTGCGCGGCAATTGATCAAAGATAAACACGTCCGTGAGGCGTATCTTGGTTTGTAGTTTAAAAAATAAACACTAATGGACAAAGTAAGTAGAAGTCGTACAATAGGGCAATGGCAAAGCGGAAATTCAAACTAACGGAAGCAGAACGGAAAGAACTGCGAAAAGCATACCAAGGATGTAAAGATGCGGCGACACGCACTC